>SHYB01000054.1 GCA_009693015.1 Dehalococcoidia bacterium | reverse complement strand
TGCCCTTCCCCATCCTTGCCCGCTGGATGCTCTCCCTCCAGGTGGAGGGCAACACTCTCTCCTACCAGCGCGCCGCGCTCGGACCGGAGGCTGACGCCGCCGTCGCTCTCGTCTTTCTCGCCCTCGCCCTCATGCCCGTCATCGTGCTCCACCTTCCCAGCCGCCCCCTCAAGATCGCCGCCCTCCTCCTCGCCACCCCGCCCAGTTTCCTCATTGCCGCAAACAACACTCCTGGGTACACTGGGCTTTGGGGCCTGCTGCTCTTCGTGCTCCTCGCCGTCCTCCTCCTTCTCTCGCCAGCGGTTCTTGACCGCAAGGTTGGTCGCAACAGCAATCGCCAGGGCCTCGGCGCGTGGCCCAACCGGCCCGCCGATATTGAAGGCGCCTTCACCGAGGTCTGACTCTGCCCCAGCGCCGCCATTCCCAGCCTCTTCCGCCTGCGACTGCCCCGCCGCACGCGATCGCCCCTTTCCTCGTCATCCTCACCGGCCTCCCCGGCGCCGGCAAATCCACTGTCGCCCGCGATCTCTGCCGCCGTCTCCACGCCGTCCGCGCCGCGATCTTCCCCCACCCGGCGCGCAGCCCCCAAGAGCATCGCGCCGTCTTCGCCCGTGTCCACCGCATGATGCGCCGCGGGCTCGCCGTGGGGTATCCTGTCGTCATGGACGCCACCAACCTCACCGCGCGCCACCGCGCCCTCGCCCGCGCCATTGCCGCTGACGCCCGCGTCCCCGCATACCTCGTCCGCGTCCACGCCCCTGCCCCCGTCGTCCGCGACCGTCTTGCGCTTCGCCCTCCCACCGAGGCAGGCTGGCCCGTCTACCTCCGCATGGCCGCCACCGCCGAGCCTATCGCTGGCCCCCATTGGGAACTTGATACTTCCAAGCAGATCGCCGTCCCCCTCGGACGCCTCATAGCCGCCATCCGCCGCGCCTCCTCCACCCCAAACCGGGCACGGCGCGCTTGAGCCAGGTGCAGCAATGTACCGTAGAGGCGCCTGCAACCCCCTGCTCTCTCCAAGGGAGAGGGCTGGGGTGAGGGCGTAGAGTGCCACCATTCGCCAACCATAGGAGCAACGCCTTATGACCCAGCCCGCCAACCTTGACGTCCGCAACCAGGTCCTTGCCCTCGTCCGCGACCTCGTCAAGCGAGACATCGAACCTGTCGCCGCCCAGCACGACCGCGACGATACCTACCCCACCCGCATCTTCGACCAGCTGCGCTCGCTCGGCCTCATGGGCTGCACCGTCCCCGAGCGCTACGGCGGCATGGCCCTCGATCCCGTCACCCTGGCGATGGTCATGGAAGAGCTCGCCAAAGGCTGGATGAGCGTCGCCGCCGGCCTCACCTCCCACCTCACCATGGCCCACCTCGTCAATCTCCACGGCACGGAGGAGCAGCGCCGGCGCTTCCTGCCCAGCATGGCCTCCGGTGAACGCTTCGGCGGCGTCGCCCTCACTGAACCCAACTGCGGTACCGACCTCGCCGCCATCGAAACCCACGCCGTCCGCCACGGCGACTCCTACGTCGTCAACGGCGGCAAGCTCATGATCACCAACGGGGCGAGCGGCAACACCTTCGCCCTGCTCGTCAAGACCGACCGCGCCGCACAGCCCAAGCACCGCGGCATCAGCATCCTCATCGCCGAAAAAGGCCCCGGCTTCACCGCCGGCCGCCATCTCGATAAGCTCGGCTTCCGCGGCGTGGACACTGTCGAACTCGTCTTCCAGGACTACCACTCGCCGGTCACTTCTCTCCTCGGCATGGAGGAAGGCAAGGGCTTCTACCAGATCATGCAGGGGCTGGAAGGCGGGCGCATCAACGTCGCCGCCGCCGCCGTGGGCGTGGCCCAGGCCGCCTTCGAACGCGCCATCGCCTACGCCCAGCGCCGCCGCACCATGGGCGTGCCCATCGCCCAGCACCAGGCCATCCAGCTCTTGCTTGCTAATATGTACACCCAGGTGGAAGCGGCGCGCCTCCTCGTCCGCAACGCCGCCGAGAAAAAGGCCCGAGGCGAACGCTGCGACCTAGAAGCGGGCATGGCCAAGCTCTTCGCCAGCGAAGTCTGCGGCAAGGTCACCCTCGACGCCATGCGCGTCCACGGCGGCTACGGCTACTTCAAGGAAAACGTCGTCGAGCGCTACTACCGTGACGCTCCCCTCACCATTCTCGGCGAAGGCTCCAACGAGATACAGCGCATGATCATCACCAAGGGCCTGCTGCAGCGCTACCCCGCGCCGTAGTTTCCCGCCCAGCCCCGCTCAGGCCCCCAGCAGTGCGGAATGTTGCTTGCGCAACTTTGCCAGCTTGGGACTGATAATCACCTGGCAATACATCGCATCCGGGTTGCGCCGGTAGTACTGCGTGTGGTACTCCTCCGCCGCATAGAATTTCTCCAGCGCCGTCACCTCTGTCACGATGGGCCGCTCCCAGATGCGCTGCCGTCCCAGGTCGGCGATCACCGCTTCCGCCGTGGCCTTCTGCTCCGGCGTGTGATGAAAGATCGCCGAGCGATACTGCGTCCCCGTGTCCGGCCCCTGCCGGTTGAGCGTCGTCGGGTCGTGCGTGCTGAAGAAGATTTCCAGAATCTGCCGGTACGTCACTTTGCCCGGGTCGAACACCACCTGCGCGCACTCCGCATGCCCCGTCTCCCCGTCGCACACGTCCTCGTAGGATGGGTTCCGCGTGCGACCCCCGGCGTACCCCGGCGTCACCCGCTTCACCCCGCGCACCTGCTCCAGCACCGCCTCGGTGCACCAGAAGCACCCGCTTGCCAGCGTCGCCGTCACTTCTGACGCAATGGCCGTCACTTCTGCTGCCCCTGCATGGCCTGTAAAATCGCCCCTGGCGACATCGGCAGATCTGTCAGTCGCGCCCGTGTCGCCTTGTGAATCGCGTTCGCCAGCGCTGCCAGCGGCGGCACGATCGACACCTCCCCCACGCCGCGCACCCCAAACGGTTGCGCCGGGTTCGGCACCTCCACCATCACCGTCTCGATCATCGGCACGTCCAGCGCCGTCGGCATGCGGTAGTCCAGAAAGCTTGCGTTCTGCATCCCGCCGTCCTTGCCCCACGCGTACTCCTCATTGAGCGCCCAGCCGATCCCCTGCACCGTCCCGCCCTGCATCTGTCCCTCCACGTAGCTGGGATGCACCGCCGTGCCCACATCCTCCACCACCGTATAACGCAAGATCGTCACCTTGCCTGTGTCCGCGTCCACCTCCACGTCCACGATGTTCCCCGCATACGCCGGCGCCTGCTGCCGCATCGTGAATGATGCCGACGCCGTCACCGGCCCGCCCGTCGCCAGCGTCTTCGCCGCCACCTGCTTGAACGTGAACCGCTCCCCGCTCTTGGCGTTGACATAGGCCCCGTCCTCCACGCGAACGTCCTCCGGCCTCACCTCCCACAGGATCGCCGCGCGCTTCGCCATCTCCTGCTGAATCTTGCGCGCCGCCTCCACCACCGCCGTCCCCGTAGTCATCGCCGTGCGGCTCCCCCCCGTCGTGCCCGTCCACCCCACAGAGCTGGTATCCCCCACGCTGGGGATCACATCCAGCGCCTCGATCCCCAGCACCTCCGCGGCATGCATCGCCATCACCGGCCTGCTCCCGCCGATGTCCACCGACCCCGTGACCAGGCTCACCCGGCCGTCGCTGTTCACGCTGAGGGTGGCCGACGACGCGAGGCCCCCGTTATACCAGAACCCGATCGCCACCCCCCGGCCGCGGTGCTTGCCCGTCAGCGCCGACTTGTAGTGCGGGTGCGCCCGCATCGCCTCCAGCACCTCGATGCACCCGATGCGCGGGAACGGCACGCCCGTGGGCGCCCGGTCCCCCTGCTTCGGCGCGTTGCGCAGCCGCAGATCCAGCGGGTCCATCTTCAGGCGCTCCGCCAGCTCGTCCACCACGCTCTCCACCGCCATCGCCGCCTGCGGCGACCCCGGCGCGCGGTACGCCCCCACCTTGGGCTTATTCACGATCACGTCGTACCCGTCCACCAGGATGTTCTCGATCTTGTACGGCGAAAGTCCCGTTACCACCCCCGCGCCCATCGGCGACCCCGAGAACGCCCCCGCCTCATACGCCATCCATCCCTGCACCGCGGTGATCGTGCCGTTCTTGTCCGCCCCCATCTTCATGCGAATGAAACAGCCCGATGCGGGCATGCCCCCTTCGAACTCCTCGCGCCGGTTCACCACGATCTTCACCGGATGCCCCGTCTTCTTCGACAGCACCGCCGCCACGGCGTCGAACCACGTGTACACCTTGCCCCCGAAGCCGCCGCCGATCTCCATCGGTATGACCTTGATCAGCGACTCCGGCACCTTGATAATCTCCGCCACCTGGTCCCGTATCCCGAAATGTCCCTGGCTGCTCGCCCAGATCGTCACCGACCCATCCGGGCTCCAGTACGCCGTGCTGGCGTGCGGCTCGATGTACCCCTGGTGCACCATCTTCGTGGTGAACTCCCGCTCCACCACCACCGCCGCCTGCGCGAACGCCTGCTCCACGTCGCCCCGCTTCAGCTGCATATGGCTGGCGATATTTCCCCGCGCGCCGGTGTCCTTCCCCCGCTCGAACCGCGAAGGAATGTCCCGTGTCGTCATCGTCTCGTGTATCACCGGCGCGTCCGGGCGCATCGCCTCCCGCACGTCCAGCACCGGCGTCAGTACCTCGTACTCCACCTCGACGAGTTTTGCCGCCTCCATCGCGATATGCGGGCTGATCGCCGCCACCGCCGCCACCGCCTGGCCCCTATACAGCGCCTTCCCATACGCCAGCGCCGTCTCCGCCAGCATCCGCGCATTCGCCGCCGTATTGCCCCAGTCCACCGCATTCGCCATCACAGGCAAATCCTTCGCGGTAATCACCGCCTTCACCCCCGGCACAGCCGCCGCCTTCGACGTATCGATCCTCACGATGCGCGCATGCGCGTGCGGGCTGCGGGCGAACGCCCCATGCAGCATCCCCGGCAAATGCACATCCGCCCCATACCTCGCCCGCCCCGTCACCTTCTCATAGCCATCGTGCCGAATCGGCCGCGTCCCGATCACCTTGTACTTGGCCGGCGTCGCGCTGCGGTCTGCCGTCGTCGTCATAGGCCCTCTCCTGCTTCTTTCCAGTGCGCCCCTAGGATACGGAGACGCCTCCGCCCCGTCAACGCTGGCGGGACGGCGCCTCCCACCCTCTCCCCCCTTGGGGAGGAGAGTTGGAGAGAGGGGCTGCTCCCCGTCCACGTCTTCTTCGACGAAGTCGCGCCAGGGACGATGATCCCCCCTCGCGGGGCCTCGGTCATACCGGGGGGCATGAGCTAGGAGTCTGCCGCCATCGTAGCCAGTCTCAGTACGGGCGTCCGGCCCCACCGGACAACGCAGCGCGCTAGCGGCCGCCGAGCACCAGGACCGGCTCGGCCTCGCCAGGGACGATGAATCCCCCTTTGGGGCCCCGGTCACACCGAGGGGCATGAGCTAGGAGCCTGCCGCCATCGTAGCCAGCAGGAGCGCCCGCCTCTCCCGGGCCGAGTCCCGTCATCTCGGGGCCCGTAGCACCTTAACACCCACAATACCCCCAATACCCCACATACGCCCATCTGTCATTGCGAGCCCCGATTCCATCGGGGCTCGCAATCCAGGGTGGGGTGGTCCCACATCCATGCGAGCCTGTCCTTCCCCCTTTGCGCTTTGCACGCGCATCCCTTCTGGGGGACTGACCAACGTTTACCACCCCCCCCCCGCGCCTCCCTCCCGTAGGGGGCGATAGCATCGCCCCAAGGCTCCACCACCCTTGGCGAGACCCCCCGCTTGCGCCGCCCCGCCCCCACCCCTACAATCGCGCCACGCCACGCCACGCCACGCCACGCCAACGGGAGGCCCCCATGCGCTACCGAGTCATCTCCACCGACGACCACATGCAAGAGGCCCCCCACGCCTGGCTCGCCCGCATGAGCGCCCAGCAGTGGGGCGACAAGATACCCCAGGTGCGGCACGAAGCGGACGGCAACGACGGCTGGTATCTCTACGGCACAAAGGTCGTCGGCGGCGGCGGCATGACCGGGGGCCTCGGCACCACCCACGGCGCCTGGGCCGACCGCACCAAAGTCCCCCGCCGTATGGATGAGATGCCCAAGATCGTCTACGTCCCCGCCGAGCGCATCAAGGCCATGGACCAGGATGGCGTGGACGCGCATACCTTCTTCCCCAACGTCTCCGGCTTCGCCGGCAACCGCCTCTGCGACCCCCTTTTCCCCGAGGACTTTCGCCTCCAAGCCATCCGCGCCTACAACGACTACCAGATCGAAGAGTGGTCGCGACCGCACCCTGGGCGGTTCATCACGCTGGCGGTGCTCCCACTGTGGGACGTAGGCCATGCCGTCGCCGAACTCCACCGCACCGCCAAGCTGGGCATCAACGGCGTCAGCTTCTGCCTGCCCCAGGGCTACGGCTTCCGCAACTTCGCCGACCCCTACTGGGACCCGCTGTGGCAGGCCGCGCAAGAGACCGACCTTTCCTTCAACCTGCACTTCGGCGCCAGCGGCCTTGCCGGCGTGCTCTCCATGCCCACGTGGGAGGGCCAGAGCGAGATGCGCACGCTGGCCCAGGCCTCCGTGCGGACAATGGCCTCCAACGTGACGATCATGACGCTGGTGCTGTTCTCCGGCGTGCTGGAGCGCTTCCCCCGGCTCAAGATCGTCTCCTCTGAAAGCGGCCTGGGGTGGATTCCCTACGTGCTGGAGATCGCCGACCACCAGTGGGACTCGCAACGCCTGATGCAGGACGGCTCCAAGGTCAAGCCCAGCGAGCTGTTCAAGCGCCAGTGCTATGCCAACTTCTGGTTCGAGGTATTCGGACCAGCGGTGCGGCACCACATCGGTCTGGACAACATTATGTGGGAGTCCGACTTCCCCCATCCTACCTGCACCTGGCCCAACTCGCAGAGCTACATCCATCGCTCCATGGATTCGTGGCCCGAGGCCGAGCGTCACAAGGTGTTGGTGGACAACGCCGTCCGCCTCTACCATCTCGACCCCCGCTAGCCGCCCCGCGCCTGCCGCAGCAAGCGTCGCGAAAGGATCAACCTATGGCTGATACCACGACTGTGCTTTACGAGAAGCAGGGGCGCATCGCCCGCGTGACGATGAACCGGCCCGAGAAGTACAACGCTATCACTGACGCGATGGTGACCGAGCTGCTCGCGGCGCTGGAGCGGGCCGACGCCGACCTTGAGGTTCGCGTCATTATTCTTGCCGGGGCGGGCAAGCATTTCTGCACGGGGTACGACTTGGAGGGGGGATCGAGCTACGCCAAGATTGATGTGCCGCTGCAGGGGGCGTTGTCGGTATCGCGGGGGATGCGGAAGACGTATCACGCGATCTGGAATACGCGGAAGCCGGTGATCGCGCGGATCCAGGGGTACAGCATCGCGGGAGGGTGCTATGTGCAGATGCTGGCGGACATTGCCATATGCGCCGACGATGCGGTGTTCGGCCACCCGGCGATGGCTTCGGCTGGGCCTACGGGGATGCCGATGTTCACGTGGCTGCTGGGGCCGCGGAAGGCGAAGGAGCTTCTGCTGACGGGACGGCTGATTGACGGCAAGGAGGCGGAGCGGATCGGACTGGTGAACATGTCCGTGCCGGCGGAGCGCCTGGATGCGGAGGTGCAGCTGATGGCGGAGGACATCGCTTCCGTGCCGATGGACGGGGCGACGCTGACGAAGGAGGCGATCAATACGGTGACGGAGATCATGGGCCTTTCGGCAACGTTGCGCACGCAAGGAGAGTTGAACGCGCTGGGCCGCTACGGGGAGGCGAATATGGACCTGGCGTGGCTGCGGGAGAATACGAAGCGGATGCTGGGGCGGATCAAGCGTCGTTCGTAGGGTGGGTGCTGCCGCGCAGCGATGGCGGACGTGATTGCGGCTAGATGGCGGTGCGGGTGAGGGAGACGGAGGCATAGTCGGGGGTGCCTTGCTGGGAGCGGAACCAGCCGGTGACGGTGGGTTTGATGAGATCGTGGTTGCGGCCGTAGTAGAGGGGGATGGCGGCGGCTTGCTGGAGGAGGAGGGCGTCTGCCTGGCGGTAGAGGGTGAGGCGCTTGGCGGGGTCTTGCTCGGTGCGGGCGGATTCGAGGAGGATGTCTAGCTGGGCATCGGCATAGGCGCCGGCGTTGTTGATGACGTTGGAATGGAAGAGGACGTCGAGGAAGTTTTCGGGATCGGGGTAGTCGGCGACCCAGCCGTATTCGAAGATGCTGCCGGTCTGGGCGAAGGCCTGGGCGACGGTGCCGAAGAGGACGCGGCGGAAGGTGACGGTGACGCCGAGGTTCAGCTTCCACATTTCCGCCATGCGGGTGAGCTCGGGGCTGACGGCCTGGCCTGCCACGAGGAAGTCTACGGAGGCGGCGGTGAATCGCTTCTCGGCAACGTAGGCGTCCCAGAGGGCCTTGGCCTGGGCAGGATCGTAGGCGATGGTGGCGAGAGCGGTGGTGTAGCCGGGCATGCCGAGGGGGAGGAAGCCGCGGGCCTTCTCGACAGCGTCGCTATGGAACTGCTTGATGAGGGCATCGCGGTCGAGGGCGAGGGCGAAGGCGCGGCGGGCGCGGGGGTCATCGAAGGGGGCGCGGCGGGGGCTGAAGCCGACGTAGTAGACGGAGAGCTCGGGGGTGATGCGCAACTGTTTGCTGAGGGGATGGGCGGGGTTTTGGACGGCGACGGCGCTTGTGGAGGAGATGCGGGCGACGTCATAGTCGCCGGCCTGGTAGGCGATGAGGGGGTCGGCGGCGACGTTCCAGATGACGATGTAGGGGGTCTGGGCCTTGGCGCGATGGTAGCCGGCGTAGCGCTCCATGACCATGACGACGCCGTAGTCCCAGCCGCGAACCTTGTACGGCCCCGTGCCATCGGGAGCGAGGAACCAGAGTTGGCCGCCCTGGTCTACGTTTTCCTTGTTCAGGATGAGGCCGGCAGTATGGGAGAGCTTGGCGAGGAAGTAGGGTACGGCGGTCTTGATGCGGATGGAGATGGTGAAATCGTTCACGACCCTGACGCCGGTGACGGTGGTGGTCTTGCCGAGCTTGCGGTCGTCGAAGCCGACGATATCGCCGAGGTAGATGCCGGTGATGGGGGAGTTGATCTGGGGGTCGGCGGCGCGCTCGATGGTGTACTGCACGTCTCTGGCGGTGAGGGCTTTGCCGCCGTGGAATTTGACATCGCGGCGGAGGTGGAAGACGTACTCCGTGCCGTTCTGGAGGAGGTCCCAGCGCTCGGCAAGGTCAGGGACGACAGCGAGGTTGCGGTCGAGGGCGACGAGGCCGCTGTAGATTTGGGCGGCGTAGCGGGAGGAGGCGGCGTCGCCGATCTGCTGGGGGTCGAGTGAGGTTGCGGGGGAGTCTGCGGTGACGAGGGATTGCTGGCGGGGGGCGCCGAAGGGGCGCGGCTCGAAGACATCAAAGGTGCGGGCGATGCGGTCGAAGTCGGCGCTGCGAATGGTGTAGTCGGAACGGGCGGAGGAGACGGTGATCTGGAGCAAGGCGGCGCCGCGGGCAACGAGGATGGTCTTGCCGCGCAGGGGGAGGGTGGTGGAGTCGAGGTCGAGGACGAACTCGTAGGCGGCGTCGCCGGAGGGCAGAGTCAGGGGGGCGCTGGAGATGATGGACGAACTGGGGTTGTTGCGGGTGTAGCCGTCCACCACGGCCTTGGCGCGGACGGCGAGGGGCTCGAGGGAATCGTCATAGATGATGTCCACGAGCATGCGGGGCACGCCGCGCGAGCCTTGGGCGGAGAAGAGGCTTTCCCCCAGGGCGGCGCTGCCTTCCTGCTCTTCCCAATCGCTGGGATAGCTGGCGGAGAGGCCGAATGTGTCGTTGGTGTAGGTCTTGAACGCGGTGATAGGGGAGGTGTCAGCCT
>SHYB01000016.1 GCA_009693015.1 Dehalococcoidia bacterium | reverse complement strand
GAGCATCCCGAGGCAGGGTCGGTGACGGTGGTGACCAGCCCCATTATCTTCGGTGACACGCCGCCGCAGGCGCAGGGGGCGGCGCCGCTGCTGGGACGGCACACGGAAGAGGTGCTGCTGGAGTCCGGCTTCAGTTGGGAAGAGATGGATCGGCTGAAATCCAGCGGCGCGATCCTCTAGCCAGCCCCGCGGTTCAGCAAGCATACCGGCAAGCATCACGCCATCCGGGCAAGCATTGACAATGCTTGCCCGTCCACGTATGCTAATGACCGTATGGCGCAAGAAACACCCATCGCTGGAAAAAACCTGCACGCGCAATCGCTGGCGCGGCTCGGCGCCGCCAAGGGCGGACAGGCGCGGGCGTCCATTCTTTCGCCGGAAGCACGTCAAGACATCGCCCGCAAGGCCGCACAGGCCCGCTGGGGCAAGGGGGATGCTATGCCGGAGACTGCCGGGTCAGCGCACCGCCCGGGCGGCAAGATCAACGTAGCCATCATCGGCGTGGGCAACTGCGCTTCATCGCTGGTGCAGGGCATCCAGTACTATCGCGAGGCGGTCGAGGGCGAGTCCATCCCCGGACTGATGCACCCCGTGCTCGGCGGATACCACATCGGCGACATCAACTTTGTCGCGGCGTTTGACGTGGACAAGAACAAGGTCGGCAGGGACCTGTCAGAGGCGATCCTCGCCAAGCCTAACAACACTATCCGTTTCGCCGATGTGCCCAAGACAGGCATCAAGGTGCTGCGCGGCATGACGCACGATGGGATCGGCAAGTACCTGGCGGACGTGGTGCAGAAGGCGCCGGGAGACACGGTGGACGTGGCGGAGGTGCTGCGCCAGACCAAGGCCGACGTGATTATCAATTACCTTCCGGTGGGCTCCGAGGTGGCGACGAAGTGGTACATGGAGCAGGCCCTGGCGGCAAAAGTCGCGGTGATCAACTGCATCCCCGTGTTCATCGCCACGGGGCCGCACTGGCAGGAGCGGTTCAAGAAAGCTAACGTGCCCATCATCGGCGACGACATCAAGTCGCAGGTGGGGGCCACGATCACGCACCGCGTGCTGACACGCCTCTTCCGCGACCGAGGCGTGCACCTGGACCGCACCTATCAGCTAAACTTCGGCGGCAACACGGACTTCCTCAACATGCTGGAGAGGGAGCGTCTGCTATCCAAGAAGATCTCCAAGACGCAGTCGGTGAACTCCCAGCTGGAAACGCCGCTTGCCGCGGAGAACATCCACATCGGCCCCAGCGATCACATCCCGTGGCTGCTGGACAGGAAGTGGTGCTACATCCGCATGGAAGGGCGGGCATTCGGCAACGTGCCGCTGAACATCGAGCTGAAGCTGGAAGTGTGGGACAGCCCCAACTCCGCGGGCGTGGTAATCGACGCCATCCGCTGCGCCAAGCTGGCGCTGGACCGCGGCATCGGCGGGCCGCTGGAGGCGCCGTCTTCCTACTTCATGAAATCGCCGCCGCGACAGTTCTCTGACAGCGAAGCGCACCGCGCCGTGGAAGATTTCATCAAGGGCAAGGTAGGCGGCGCGGCAAGCAAGCCCGCGCGCAGCAAGAAAACGCGCTAGGAGTGTTTCCCCCTCTCCCGCGCTGAGAGCTTTCTTCCCCTCTCCCATAATCTCCCCCTCGGGATCGGACCCGCGCACAGAACAAGGCCCGTCCTTCGCACGAAGGGCGGGCCTTGTTCTGTGCGCGAAGATCACTGCGCAGGCGGCGCGTTGCCAGGGCTGCTACGACTTGCCTACCGCCGCCGTAACGAACGCGGCGATGAAGCCGTCAATATCGCCGTCGAGCACGGCATCAGGGTCGGTGGACTCATAGCCGGTGCGATGGTCCTTCACTTGCTTGTAGGGGTGCAGCACATAGCTGCGGATGCGGCTGCCGAACTCCGCGGGCACATGCTCGCCCTTGATCTTGGCCTGCTCCGCCGCTTGCTTGTCCAACTCCATCTGCATGAGGCGGGTGGAAAGAATCTTCATGGCCGCTTCGCGGTTCTGGCGCTGCGAGCGCTCGTTCTGCACGGCGACCGTGGTGCCGGTGGGGACGTGCACAATGCGCACGGCGGTAGAGGTCTTCTGGACGTTCTGTCCCCCGGCGCCGCTGGCCCGGAAAAAATCTATGCGGAGGTCGTCAGGGTTAATGGTGACGTCCACCTCTTCCGCCTCCGGCATCACCTCCACCAGCGCAAAGGAGGTGTGGCGCGCGTGGTTGGCGTCATAGGGGGAGAGGCGCACCAGGCGGTGGTTCCCCTTCTCCGACTTGAGGTAGCCGTAGGCGTGCGACCCGACGATCTCTACCTGTGCGCTCTTGATGCCTGCCTCTTCGCCGGCGGAGAGGTCGAGGATGGCAGCGGTAAAGCCGCGGCGCTCCGCCCAGCGGAGAAACATACGCAGCAGCATCTCCGCCCAGTCCTGGGACTCCGTACCGCCCGCGCCGGCGTGGATGGCCAGGATGGCGTTGCGGGCGTCATGCGGCCCCTGAAAGGCGAGCTCAAGCTCCAGCGCGCCGATCTTCTTCTTGAGCGCGGCGGCGTCGGCGGCGAGGTGCTCCAGCACCTCGCGGTCCTGCTCCTCTTGCGCCAGCGCCAGCAGGTCCACCAGCCCGGTGGCATCGCGCTGGACGGCGCGCCAGACCTCCAGCGTCTCCCGTAACAAGGAGACGCGGCGCATGGCCTCGCGGGCGTGCTCCGGCTTGCCCCAGAACTCCGGGGCGCCGCTTTCCGTCTCTAACCGCTTGAGCTCGGCTTCCTTGGCGGGGAGGTCAAAGACGCTCCAAGAGGTCCGCTACCCGCCGCTGCAACGCGTAAATGTCTTCCTTCAGCTCGGCCATGGCACAGCAGCCGCCTCACGGAGGCGGGCTTACTTTGTCTCCTCACCGTCCATATAGAACGTGCGCCCGCGGGGGGACTCCACTTCCGGCTCAAAGACGCGGCTGGGCACGGGAGGCTCGGCGATCACTTCGGCGATTGTCTCCTCCTCCTCGTCCTCGATCTCTTCGTCCTCGATGTCCTCCTCAACAGGAGCAAGGCCGGCTTCGGGGACAGGGACGGGTGTAGCGCCTTCGCCGAAGGACAGGCCCAGGCCGTCCGCGTCCAGCGGCTGGAGCAGGGAGAGCACGGGCGAGGGCTTGGCCAGCTCTCTCTGCACTTCCGCGGATCGCGCTGGGATAAGCCGCCCGATGATGACGTTTTCCTTGGGGCCCATAAGGCGGTCCACCGTGCCGCTGACAGCGGCCTCCGTGAGCACGCGGGTGGTCTCCTGGAAGGAGGCCGCGGCAAGGAAGCTCTCCGTGTTGAGCGATGCCTTGGTGACGCCCAAGAGCACGGGCTGTGCCGTGGCCGGCTCGCCACCTTCGGCGACGACCTTGGCGTTGATCTCTTCGAAGGCGAAGCGGTCCAGCATCTGGCCGGACAGCAGCTCCGTATCGCCTGCCGTCTCCACGCGCACCTTGCGCAGCATCTGGCGCACCACGATTTCGATGTGCTTATCGTGGATGGTCACACCCTGGGCGCGATAGACCTTCTGCACCTCTTCCACCATGTAGTCCTGGACCTTTTCGCGGCCCAGGATGCGCAGGATGTCCTGCGGGTTGATTGGCCCCGCGGTCAGCTGATCGCCGGCGCGGATGGACTGGCCGGGTTTGACAACGATCTGCGCCGCGGCGGGAATGGCGTAGTGGCGCTCTTCCTGCTCCTGATAGGAGACCTGCAGGCGTCCCTTCTCCACGGTCACGCGGCCGGCAAGCCGGGCGGTGACGGTGTTTTCCCTGGTCTCTTTGCCTTCCGCGGGTGCCTTGCCGCGCTCCACCAGGTGCGCCAGCGGCGTACCCACCTCCACGAGCGAGCTTTCTTCCACCAGCACGCGGAAGCCTTTGGGCAGAAGGTATTCGTCGTTGTAGGTCTCCGTATGGGTGACGGTGATGCGCCGGCCTTCCTCTGTCTCGGCGATATCAATCTGCCCGTCAATCTCCGAGATCACCGCCTGGCCCTTGGGGGCGCGGGCTTCAAAGAGCTCTTCCACGCGGGGCAAGCCGCTGGTGATGTCCAGGCCGGCCACACCGCCGGTGTGGAACGTGCGCATGGTGAGTTGCGTGCCAGGCTCGCCGATGCTTTGCGCGGCGATGATGCCCACCGCTTCCCCCTGCTCCACCAGGCGTCCGCGCGCCAGGCTGCGACCGTAGCACAGGCGGCACACGCCGCGATGCGCCTCGCAGTTGAGGGGCGAGCGGGCATGCAGGCGGTGCTTGTCCAAGCCGATGTGGTTCTGCGCCTGTTCCTCGCTCATCTTCTTGCGTTCGACAAGGTACTTGACCGACTCCACCCAGGTGGACGCCGCCTTTTCCAGATCGTCCGCGGGGACCTTGACCGCCTTGAGGCGCTGCAGGCGATAGTCGTGGAGCGCCGTGGTGAGCGTCTTGGCCGCCTTCTCGTCAATCTCCTGGCCGCGCTCCACCAGCACCGCATCCGTGACGGGGTGCAGCACCGGCGACGCGGCAATGCGCCCCGTGATGCGTTCCTCATACTTGGCCAGAAGCGGCCTGTCAGGATGGTCCATGATCCATGCGCCTTCCAGCGTGCCGCAATCCTCATGCATGACGATGACGTCCTGGGAGACGTCCACCAGGCGCCGCGTGAGGTAGCCGGAGTCCGCCGTGCGCAGCGCGGTATCCGCCAGGCCCTTGCGGGCGCCGTGCGTGGAGATGAAGTACTCCAGCACGGAGAGGCCTTCGCGGAAGCTGGCCTTGATGGGCAGCTCAATGATGCGCCCACGGGGGTCTGTCATCAGGCCGCGCATGCCCGCCATCTGCTTGATCTGGGCGATGTTGCCTTTGGCGCCGGAGGTGGCCATCATGTAGATGGAGCCGTAGCTGGGAAGGTGCTCCTTGATGACCTGCTCCATGCGATCGCTGGCGCGGGTCCAGATGTCCACGGCCTGGCGGTACTGCTCATCATGGGTGATGAGGCCGCGCTGGAACTGCTTGTCCAACTCCAGGACTTCGCGCTCCGCCCCGCCGACGATCTCCTTCTTGACCTCCGGGACGCGGATGTCATTGATGGCGATGGTGGCGCCGGACTGCGTGGCGTAGCGGAAGCCGAGGCGCTTGATATCGTCCAGCATCTTGCCGGTTTCGTCGTCGCCCAGAACGTGATGGACTTCAGAGACCAGATCGCGCAGGGCCTTCTTGTCCATGGTGCCGTTGCGGTAGGCCGCGCTTGCTTTGGCGGGAACCACGTTATTGAAGATGATGCGGCCCACGGTGGTCTTGAAGAAGCCTTCCTTGCCGGCAATGCCCTTGACCTCAATCTCCGCCTGGAGATCAAGCTGGCTAAGGTCGTAGTACTGGATGGCATCCTCAGGAGATGGGAAGCGCTTGCCTTCGCCCATCGCGCCCTTGCGGCTGGTGGTGATGTAGAAGCAGCCCAGCACCATGTCCAGCGTGGGGGCCACCACGGGGTCGCCGGAACTGGGGGAGAGCATGTTGCGCGTGCTCATCATGAGGTGGTTAGCTTCAATCACCGCGGCGCGGGAGAGCGGCACGTGCACGGCCATCTGGTCGCCGTCAAAGTCGGCGTTGAACGCCGCGCAGACCAGGGGGTGAATCTGAATGGCGCTGCCTTCGATGAGAATGGGCTGGAAGGCCTGGATGCCCAGGCGATGCAGCGTGGGGGCGCGGTTGAGGAACACCGGGCGGTTCTTGATGACGTCTTCCAGAACGTCCCAGACCTCCGGGCGGACGCGCTCCACCATGCGCTTGGCGCTCTTGATGTTGTGCGCCAGTTGCAGGGCAACAAGGCGGTGCATGACCATGGGCTTGAAAAGCTCTAGGGCCATCTTCTTGGGCAGGCCGCACTGGTTCAGCTTGAGCTCCGGCCCCACGACGATGACAGAGCGGCCGCTGTAGTCCACGCGCTTGCCCAGCAGGTTCTGGCGGAAGCGGCCTTGTTTGCCGCGGAGCATGTCTGACAGGCTCTTCAAGCGGTGGTTGTGGCTGCCCTCAATGGCGCGGCCGCGGCGGCCGTTGTCAATGAGCGCGTCCACCGCTTCCTGGAGCATGCGCTTTTCATTGCGAATGATGATTTCCGGCGCGCCCAGGTCCAGCAGGCGGCGCAGGCGGTTATTGCGGTTGATGGTGCGGCGGTAGAGATCGTTGAGATCGCTGGTGGCGAAGCGTCCGCCATCCAGCTGCACCATGGGGCGAAGGTCCGGCGGCAGCACGGGGAGGACGCGCATGATCATCCACTCCGGCTTGTTGCCACTCTTGCGGAACGCCTCCACCACACGCAGGGTCTTGGCGGCCTTCTTGCGCCGCTGCCCGGAAGTGGACTTGATCTCCAGCCCCAAGTCCTCACGCAGTTTCTCCAGGTCAACACCCTGGAGGCATTCGAGGACAGCCTCCGCGCCCATGCCCGCCTTGAAGAATGCGCCGTACTTATCGCGCAGCTCGCGCCAGCGGCTTTCCGGCAGCACCATGCGCGGGCGAACCTCTTCCACATCGCCAACCTCACCCTGCACCTCGTCGTCGGAAGTCAGCCGCGCCTCTTCCGCATTGCGGCGCATCTGGTTCACTTCTTTGTCCACATGCTCGCGCAGGGACTCGATCTGAGCGTCAATATCCTCGGTCTTGTTGAGCTTGCTCTCCGCGTGCTCGGCGCGAACGTGCTCCAACTGCGCCTCGCGCCGCTTGGCGATGGTCTTGAGGATCGCCGGAGCCATCTCGTCGCCGCGGGAGAAGATGGTGTCCCCAAAGAGGGAGACGTTCTTCGCGGCCTTCTTGCCCTCCGCCTTCTCCACCACGGCGCGGAAGTCAGCGATCTCTTCGTCCACCGCAGCCTCGGCGGCCTTCAATTCGGTCGCCGCCGCCTTTTCCGCGGCCTCGCGCTGCACCTGCAACTCTTTGAGCGCGGTGGCTGCGCCCGTTTGCAGCTCGCTGATGCGCTTCTCTACCTCAGCGATCTTTTCCTTGATGCGTTCCTGGCCGTTCTTCTGCAGCTGCTCCACCAGGCGCGCGCGCTCCGTCTCGTCCACCGAGGTGACGACGTACTGGGCGAAGTACAGCACCCGCTCCAGGCTGCGCGGGGAGAGGTCAAGCAGCAGGCCGATGCGGGACGGCGTGCCCTTGGAGAACCAGATGTGGGCCACGGGCGCGGCAAGCTCAATGTGCCCCATGCGCTCGCGGCGCACCTTGGAGCGCGCCACTTCCACGCCGCAGCGATCGCACACGATGCCGCGATAGCGCACGCGCTTGTACTTGCCGCAGTAGCATTCGAAGTCCTTGGTGGGACCGAAGATGCGCTCGCAGAACAAGCCGTCTTTTTCCGGCTTGAGCGTGCGGTAGTTGATCGTCTCCGGTTTGGTGACTTCGCCGTAGGACCAGTTGCGAATCTGCTCCGGCGAAGCGAGGGAGATTCTGATTGCGTTGAAGTCGTTGGTCTCAGGCATGGCGGCTTTCTTTCCCCCTTATCCCTGTTCCTCGGACTCGTCACTGCTGGCCGGCGGCTCTTCCAGCTCTGCCCCCGGCTCCGTCAGCGCGGCGGCATTGATGTCTTCATCCAGCAGGTCAGAGGTGAGCTCATCCAAGGGATTCACTCGATCCTCTTCCTCGTTCAGCAGCTCCACCGCTAGGCCCAGGGACTGGAGTTCCTTGAGCAGCACGTGGAACGATTCCGGCACGCCGGGCTGGCTGATGTCTTCACCCTTGACGATTGCTTCATACGTCTTGACGCGGCCGACCACGTCGTCCGACTTGACGGTGAGCATCTCCTGCAGGTTGAAGGCCGCGCTATAGGCCTCCAGCGCCCAGACTTCCATTTCACCGAATCGCTGGCCTCCAAACTGCGCCTTGCCACCCAGCGGTTGCTGGGTGATGAGGGAGTATGGGCCGGTGGAGCGGGCGTGGATTTTGTCCTCCACCAAGTGGATGAGCTTGAGCATGTAGATCTGGCCCACGGTGACCGGCTGATCGAAGCTGTGTCCCGTGCGGCCGTCGTACAGAATGGTCTTGCCGAAGATCGGGGGCGCCTGGCGCTTTTCCTGGTGGGCCTTTTGCACCGCCCCAGACAGGGCCTCGTAGTCCATGTTCTTGGACTTCACCCCGCCATCCTGCTCCAGCCACAGGCGCATGCAGACGCGGCTGGCTTCGCGATCGGCGCCTTCGGCGAAGATCTTCGCCGCGCTTTCCCCGTGCTCCTTGAGCCACGCCTCCACCTTGGGCATGTCCACGTGGCCGTTCTGGCGCGCGCCCGCCTTTTCCGCGATCCATTTGCGGGCGAGCGCGCCTTCGATGCTGGAGTCGCGCGCGCCGTCAAACACTGGGGTGCTGACGGTGAAGCCCAGGGCGCGCGCCGCCAGGCCCAGGTGGGTTTCCAGCACCTGCCCCAGGTTCATGCGCGAAGGCACGCCGATGGGGTTGAGGATGATGTCCACGGGCGTACCGTCGGGAAGGAAGGGCATGTCTTCTTCCGGCATGATGCGGGAGACCACGCCCTTGTTGCCGTGGCGCCCTGCCATCTTGTCGCCCTCGGCGATCTTGCGCGTCTGGGCGATCCACACCCGCACCAGGCGGTTTACGCCAGGGGAAAGCTCGTCATGTTTCTCCTGGGAGAACACCTTCACGTCAATCACCTTGCCTCGCTCCCCGTGCGGAACGCGAAGCGAGGTGTCCTTCACCTCCCGCGCCTTTTCGCCGAAGATGGCGCGGAGCAGTTTCTCTTCCGCGGTCAGCTCGGTTTCACCCTTGGGCGTGATCTTGCCCACCAGGATGTCTCCCGGGCCTACCTGCGCGCCGATGCGGATGATGCCGCGCTCGTCCAGGTCTCGCAGGCTTTCTTCGCCCACGTTAGGGATATCGCGCGTGATCTCTTCAGGGCCCAGCTTGGTGTCCCGCGACTCCACCTCATGCTTTTCGATGTGGATGGAAGTGAAGCGATCATCCTTCACCAGCCGCTCGCTGAGGATAATGGCGTCCTCGAAGTTGTACCCTTCCCAGCTCATGAAGGCCACGAGGACGTTCTGGCCCAGGGCCAATTCGCCGCGGTCCGTGGAGGAGCTGTCGGAGAGGGGCTGGCCTTTCACCACCACATCGCCCTTATGCACGATGGGGCGCTGGTTGATGCAGGTGCCCTGGTTGGATCGAATGAACTTCTGGAGCTTTTGGTAATAGTCCGCGCCGTCCCGGCCACGCACATGGATGAGATTGGCGGTGGAGGCCATCACCACGCCGTCCGCCTTGGCGAGGGCCACCTGGCCGCTGTCACGCGCCACGCGGCCTTCCATGCCCGTGCCCACAAGGGGCGATTCCGGGCGCAGCAGGGGAACGGCCTGGCGCTGCATGTTGGCGCCCATGAGGGCGCGGTTCGCGTCGTCATGCTCCAGGAACGGGATCAGCGCCGTGGAGATGCTGACGATCTGCTTGGGGGAGACGTCCATGAAGTCCACGTTCTCCGGGACCTCCACGGTGAACTCCCGGCCCTTGCGCACTTCCACCTTTTCGTCAGTGAACTGCATCCTCTCGTCCAGGATGGAGTTGGCCTGGGCAATAGTGAAGCCCTCTTCCCTGTCTGCGGACTGGTACTCAATATCCATGGAGGCGTAGGCCTTGACTTTGACCTTGCGGATCTTGAGCTGATTGATGCGTTTGGCCGCCTTCTCGTCTATGACGGCGCCCTCCTTGACGATCACCTTGCCTTCGGGATCGGAGATCGTTTCGCGGGCGGCGCGGCCCAGCAGCTCTTCATACTTGTTGGGGCAATCCTTGAGCACCTTGCGGTACGGCGTTTCGATGAACCCGTACTCGTTGATGCGGGCGTAGGTCGCCAGCGAGCCGAGCAAGCCGATGTTGGGGCCTTCCGGGGTCTCGATAGGGCAGATGCGCCCGTAGTGAGAGTGGTGCACGTCGCGGACGTCAAACCCGGCGCGCTCGCGGGAGAGGCCGCCGGGGCCCAGGGCGGACAGACGGCGCTTGTGCGTCAGCTCCGCCAGCGGGTTGGTCTGGTCCATGAACTGGGAGAGCTGCGAGCCGCCGAAGAACTCTTTGATGGCGGCGACGATTGGCCGGATGTTGATCAGGGCGCTGGGCGTGGCCTGCTCCGGGTCAATGAGCGTCATGCGCTCCTTGACCACGCGCTCCATGCGCAGGAGGCCGACGCGCAACTGGTTGACGGTCAGCTCGCCCACGGCGCGGATGCGGCGGTTGCCCAGGTGGTCAATATCGTCGGCATGGTCCTCGCCGTTGTTAATCATCACCATGCGCTTCACGATCTGCACCATGTCCGTCTCGGTGAGGGTGCGGGGCATGCCCGCCTGGTCCTGGCCCAGGCGGCGGCTCACCTTGTACCGGCCAACCTTGCCCAGGTCATAGCGCCGGAAGTTGAAAAAGAGGGTGTTGAGCAGCCCACGGGCGTTGTCCAGGCTGGGAGGCTCGCCGGGGCGCAGCTTGCGATACATGTCCAGGAGCGCTTCATCCTGGTTGCGGATGCCCGGTTCCTTATCAATGGTGGTGCGGATGTACTGGTGGTCGGCGTTCTTGTCCACGTCCTTGAACAGCTCAATCAGCTTGTCGTCGTCGCCAAAGCCGATGGAGCGCAGGAGCGTGGTCACGGGGATCTTGCGCTTGCGGTCCACCTTCACGGAAAGCACATCACGGGTGCTGGTCTCGAACTCCAGCCACGCGCCGCGGTTGGGAATGAGCTTCGCGGAGCAGAGCTTACGGCCCGTGCCGGGGTCCTCTTCCACGGTGAAGTACACCCCGGGGGAGCGCACCAGCTGGCTGACGACGACCCGCTCAGCCCCGTTGATGATGAACGTGCCCGACTCCGTCATGATGGGCAGGTCGCCCATGAAGACCCAGTTCTCGATCTGCTCGCCTTCGCCCTCGCCGGCCTTCTTGACCAGCACGACCTTCACAAAGAGGGGAGCGGCGTACGTCTTATCGCGCTCGCGGCATTCGTCTTGCGTGTACTTAGGCTTGCGGAACTCATACTCCTTGAAGTGGAGCTCATAGCGGCCGCCGGTGAAGTCAGAGATAGGAGAGACTTCCTCGAACAGCTCGCGGATGCCGTGCTCGCGCAACCATACATAGGAGTTGAGCTGGAGCTCGATGAGGTTGGGAACCTCCAGCACCTCAGGGATGCGGGCATAGGAACGGCGGCCGCGATCAAACGGAGAAGCAATAGGCACGGCAGTAGTCATCAGGCAATGCTCCTTGCTGGCTTAGCGGTTACGGCCGGCCGGAAAAAGGGCGTACGAATCCGCGGATCGCACTATGACGTAGAAATGGCAGGCGCACGCCTAGAGGGGACATAGTTAGGCAACATATAGAATAGCCACAGGGATGCAGGCTGTCAAGGGCCGCGTGACAGTGTTCCCGCGGACGGCAACGGAGGCTCAGTCTTCTGATCTCCCTTCTTGCCCTGCACCCAGGCCAGCGCGATGGCAAGCAGGCAGAGACCCATCCCCAGATACATCGCTTGATGGAAGCCGTGGAGGAAGCCGGTGACGGCGCGCGGGTCGGGGATGCCCGTGCCGCCCTTCAACCCGCTGATGTCCGGCTCGGCGCCCTGCGCGGCCATGGCCAGGGTCACTTGCAAGGTAGCGATGGCAATGCCCGTGACCCGCCCCACCGTCTGCGTGAGGTTGGTCAGGGCGGACACCAGTCCGTACTGGCTGCGGTCTACCGCGCCGATAATCGCGCTGCTGTTGGCCGGTTGGAAGAGGGCAAGGCCCACGCCAACGAGAGAAATGGCTATCATGGGGTACACCACGGCGGAGTCCTGGGACAGGCGGGCAAAAAAGAGCATCCCGCCGGCAACCGTGGCCAGGCCCAGGATGGACGGCAGGCGAAAGCCCAGGCGATCGGAAAGCCAGCCCCCGATAGGGCCGACGGCGGCGAGCGTGATGGGAAGCGGCAAGAAGATCAGCCCAGCGATGCGCGCGTTGTGGCCCAGCACCCCCTGCAGGTAGAACGGCGTAAGAAAGGTGTTCACCGGGTGGGCCACAAAAGCCAGCGTGCCCGCAAGCAGGTGGGCAGTGAACACGGGGCGCAGCAGCAGGCGCAAGTCCACCATGGGACGCGGTACGCGAAGCTCGATGGCGAGGAACGCCGCCAGCGACGCGGCGGCCACCGCGCCCAGCGCCAGCACCTGCGGGGCCGTCCAGCCTACGCTCGCGCCCCGCGTCACGGCCAGCAGGCCGGTGACGATTGTCGCCGCCGAGGCCGCCATGCCTGCCCAGTCCGGCATGCCTGTGCGTCCGCGTTCCGGGGAGACACGCCGCTCATCCAGTATCCACAACGCGGCGAGCAGGCCCACCGGGCCAACAACGGCGCCGGGGAGAAAGATGAAGCGCCAGCCAATGGTATCCACGATCACTCCCCCGAACACCTGCCCCAGAATGGCCCCAAAGAGGGCAAGGGTGGAGTGGAAACCCAGGACTCTTCCCCGCTCAGAAGCAGGGAAGACGGAAACAGTGATGGCCCTGCCGTTGGACTGCAAACCCGCGGCGCCCATGGCCTGCACCGCCCGCGCCACAAGCAGCGTGTGGATGTTGTCCGAGGCCAGCGCCATCACCGAGCCGGCCATGTACAGCGCAATCCCCACCGCATACACGCGCTTGTGACCGAACTGATCGCCCAGCGCCCCCATCGGAAGGAGCAGCGCCCCGGTCATTAGCAGGTTGATCAGCACCACCCACTGGGTCACACCCAGCGTTTCCCCCAGCGCCCGGCCTAGGCTGGGGAGGCTGACGCTGACCATGCCGATGTCCAGCGTGGACATGAACCCGCCCGTGGATACGGTGAGCAGGACGAACAATCCGTATCGCCGCTCAACGAGTGGGGGTAACGCTGGAATGCGCATGCAGGGGAACAGTCTACAGGACGGGGGAAGGCCTCCTCTGCGCGCAGAGGGCCGGCCACGAGTGCGCCGCGCTACTCCGCAAACACCGTGAGCGCCGCCTTCGCCACCTCATTGTCGTCGTCCGCGCTGCCCCCGCTCACGCCAATGCCGCCCACCAGCTCGCCTGCCTTGGTGCGGATAGGCAAGCCCCCGCCCACGGCGGCCATGCGCGGAATCTGGGGCACATAGGTCTTCAGCATGTCGTCGCCCTTAATCATGTTCCAGAAGTCCAGCCCTGACCCGCCGATGCTGATGGACGTCCACGCCTTGTCCTGGCTCACCTGCACGGAGAGCAGGCCGCAGCCGTCCATGCGGCTGAACGCTTTCAGCGCGCCTTCCGCGTCCACAATGGCGATGGCCATGGCCATGCCCTTCTGCTTGGCCTTGGCCTCCGCGGCAACAATAATCGCCCGCGCCGCCTCTTGTGTGATGCTTTTCTTGGTGAACGTGCCCGCCATGTGCGCCTCCCTGAGTAGTGATGCCAGCGCCCATTGTACGGGAGCGGGCAAGCAAGGCCGGCGCTACCAGCCGATGGCTGCGCTGTTGAAGCGTGGGTCGGCGGCGCCGCGCAGCGTGCCCGTGGCAGGATCGCGCTGGATGGCGCAGAGGTGGCCGAAGCGGGGCTCCCACCGGCCCCACATCTGCACGCGATGGCCCATGTTCGCCAGCTCCTGCTGCGCCGGCGCGGGCAGGCGCGACTCCACGGCAAGGACGCCGGGCAGGTATTCGTGAGGCCAGAACGAGTTGGGAAAGCTGAGGCTGCCCACCCGCGCCTGCTCCACCGCCTCCTGGGGGGCCATGCCGAACTCCGCCACGTTGAGGAAGAATTGCGCCATGCCCTGGGGCTGCTGGTCGCCGCCGGGGGTGCCGAAGACGAGCGCCAGCTCGCCGCCGCGCAGGGCCAGGCCGGGGTTGGGCGTGAGCCGCGGGCGCTTCCACGGGGCAACGCAGGAGGGATGCTCGCGGTCCAGCCAGCTTTGCGACCCGCGTCCCGAGATCAAAAAGCCCAGGCCGGGGACGGTAGGCACGTCGCCGATGAAATCGCTGGGGGTAGCGGAAAAGCCGTTGCCTTCGGCATCCACGGCGCAGGCGTAGGAGGTGTCCCCCTGCGGAACGGCAGGCCCGCGCGCCTCCGGCGACGCCACGCCTGGAATCGGTGCGGCCCCAGATACCCCAGGCGGCACGCCATATGCGGGCATGCCGGGACTGGCGCGGCGCGCGTCAATCAGAGCACGGCGCTCGTGGGCGTAGCCATCGCTCAGCAGGCCGTCCAGGGGCACGCGGACAAAATCGGGGTCGCCGTAGTAGCGCTCGCGGTCGGCATAGGCCAGCTTGACGGACTCCACCAGGCGATGCAGATAGGCGGCGCTGTTGTGGCGCAGCGCGGGCAGGTCGAAACCTTTGAGCAATTGCAGCGTCTGCAGCACCGCCGGCCCCTGGCACCACACGCCGCAGGCGTAGACCTGCCAGCCCTTGTACTCAATGGAAACGGGCGGCTCTTCCCGCACGGAAAACTCCGCCAGGTCGTCCATCGTCAGCAGCCCACCCTGGCTGCGGCTGAACTCCGCCATGCGCCGCGCGATCTCGCCGCGATAGAAGACGTCGCGCACGGCGTGCAGGCTGCGCTCCCGCCCCGCGGCGCAGGCGTTTTGCTCGGCGGCGATGAGCATGGAAAGCGTGGCCGCCAGCTCCGGCTGGCGAAAGACGCTGCCCACCGCGGGCGGCTTGCCGCCAGGGTAGAATGTCTCCTGCATCCAGGGCCACTCCGCCAGCGCCGGCCGCAGCGCGGCGAGGGCGTCACGCAGCGATGCGTCCACGGGGAAGCCGCCTTCGGCCAGCTCCAGGGCAGGCTGGACCACCTGCGCGAAGCTCAAGCGTCCGTAGCGCTCCAGCGCCATGACCCAGGCGTCCAGCGCCGCGGGCGTCACGCAGCGCAGCGCGCCGCGGGGTATTTCGCCGCCGCCGCGTTCGGCAATCGTCTCCAGCGTGGCGGCGCGAGGCCAGCGCCCCAGGCCGCTGATGGTGGTGACGCGGCGCTCCTTCGCCAGGTAGAGAATAATGGGGGCCACGCCGCCCAGGCTGGTGAGGTACGGCAGCAGCACGTTGAGGCACATGCCCGCGGCCACGCCGGCGTCCACAGCGTTGCCCCCCTGGTGCAGCATGCGCATCCCCGCCTGCGATGCCAGGTAGTGGCCGCTGGACACCATGCCGCGCACGCCCATGACCTGCACGCCCCGCGTCTGGCGTGCCGATCCGTAAAATACCGGCATGGGCTTTCTGGGCATTGCCGCTTCCAAGAGAGAGGTGGCGCCAGTCTAGTGCCGAATGTATCGCCTAGCAAGGCCCCGCCGTCTCGCAAGCGGCGGGGGCTGCCCCGGCTGCGCCACTGCCGCGCCGTGTCCTATAATACGAGCCGGCGGGTAGCTACTGCGCCGCCATCGCACAGGGGGAAACGCATGCGCGAACGCAACGCCACGGCGCTCAAGGAATGGTCGTCCGTCGTCGAAGCCCTGAAGACGGGACGCCAGATCATCCTGCTGCGCAAGGGCGGGCTGGCGGACAAGGGCAAGGTCTTTGCCGTGGAAGACAGCGAGTTCTTCCTGTACCCCAGCTACGTCCACCAGCAGGTAGACTACGTCCGCCACGACTTTCTCGACGACTTCGCCCGCGCCACCACGCCTGTCGCTCCCGAAGGCCAGGTGCGGTTCGATTGCTACGCCGTGGTACACCAGTCCATCGCCGTGGACAGCGAGGCGGCGCTGCTGCGTCTGGCGGGCCAGCATATCTGGAACGACGATTTCATACGCCATCGCCTGCAATGGAAGCCGGACCACCCGGCGTGGGTGGTGCTGCTGCGGGCCTACGCGCTGGCGCAGCCGGTGCTCGCCGCCGACCAGAAGCGCTACCACGGCTGCCGCTCCTGGTTCCAACTGGAGGACGCGCTGGCGACGGGGCACGCCACGCCGGTGTTGAGCTACGCCGCGTTCACCACGAAAGCCGCGGCGGTGCAGCAGGCGTTGGCGGGCCACGCACTGCGGGCCTAAATAGGCCATCCTGCGCCCGCCGTCTATCCCCGCGCGGTACAATCAGGATATGAGCACCGCCACCGGCACGCGCTATGCGCACATCCTGCTCGACTTCGACCGCACGCTGAACGACTCCGACGGCGTGTTCGAGCGGAACCTGGGCGGGTTCCTCGGCCTCTCCGGCCAAGAGGTCTTGCAGGGTTGGGAGGCGGTGCATCGCGAGATACTGGCGAAGGAGCCGCGCGAGCGCCATGAAGACCTCGATTTGCACTACCAGCGCATCCTGGAGCGTATCGCCGCCAACGACAGCAAGGAGTCGCTCAAGGGCGAACTGCGGGCGCGGGTGCAGGCGGCGCAGCAGGAGTGCTGGTACGCCACCGCGCTCTTCCCTGAGACGCTGCCCTTTTTACAGCGTCTGGCGGATTCCGGCGCAACGCTGCACCTGGCTACCGGCGATTACGCCCAGACCAAGGCCGCGGCCATCGAGCGCCTCGCGGGCCGCACGCTCTTCCAGCGCACCTTCGATGCCGACACGCTGGGGGTAGGCAAGGGCAAACGCGACTACTACGACCGCGCGCTAGAAAGCCTGGCCATCGCGCCTGGGGATGGCGTGGTCATCGGCGATAGCATGCAGAACGACATCGCCCCGGCGCTGGAGGTAGGGCTAGCGACGGTGTGGGTGCGCCGCAAAGAGGAAAAGGCTAAAGACGGCGTGGCGCCCCAGTGCACCGTTGCCAACCTGATGGACGCTTTGCCGCACCTGTTGCCCGCGTAGCCGCGGCAACAGGCTTGCTATACTGGCATCACCGCCCGCTGCACAAACGGCAGGGCGCACGCGCAGGCAAACACTATGGAACAGGTCTTTCAAGAGGCGGAACGTCTGCTGGGCGCAGGGCAGCCCTTTGTCCTGGCTACCGTGGTGCGCACCAAAGGCTCCACGCCGCAGAAACCGGGGGCCAAGCTGCTGGTGCGCGGCGACGGCGCCATCGTGGGCACGCTCGGCGGCGGCTGCATCGAAGCCGACGTGTGGGCGGAGGCCAAGGAGATTCTCGCGGAAGGCGGCGGCACGCAGTTGCGCCACTTCCTGCTCAATGAAGACATCGCCGCGCGCGACGGCCTGGTCTGCGGCGGCAACATGGACATCCTGATTGACCCCGTTGCCGGACAGGCGGGGCTGGCGGGACTCGTGGCACAGGTGCAGGAGATCGTCGCCGCCTACGCCGGCAAGGGCGATTGCGCCCTGGCGACCCTTGTCTCCCCTGGTGCCGGCGCCGGCACGCCTGGGGGAAAACTGTTTATCCGCGCATCAGGGCGAGCCTCCGGGGAGACGCAGGGCACGCTGGGAAGCGCCGCGCTAGACGCGCAGGCCATCGCCCTGGCCCGCAGCCTCATGCCCAAGGGCAGGGAGCAGTGGGTGGATGCTGACGGCGGGGCCAAATATTATGTCGAGACGTTCACCAACCCCGCCACGGTGGTCATCGCCGGCGGCGGGCACGTGGGCAAGGCGGTCTACGCCGTGGCGCGCTTGCTGGGGTTCAAGGTCATCGTGGTGGACGATAGGCCCATGTACGCCAATGCCGAGCGCTTCCCCGAAGCGTCGCAGATCGTGGTGGACGATTTCGCCCGTGGCCTGCGCTCGCTGCAGATGACACCCAACTGCTATGTCATCGTCGCCACGCGGGGGCACAAGCTGGACGACCTGGCGCTGATGGAAGCGGCGCGGTCGGACGCGGGCTACGTCGGACTGCTGGGCAGCCGCCGCAAGGCCGTGATGATCTTCCGCGACCTCTTCCGCGCGGGCATCCCCGCATCGCGCATCGCTGAAATCCGCGCCCCCGTGGGCCTGGACCTCGGCGGACGCACCCCCAGCGAAATCGCCGTGAGCATCATGGCGGAGATCGTGGCCGTGAAGCACGGGCGCAGCGGCGGCGCGATGACCATGGACACCCGCATGCTGGAGAAGGCGAAACTGCTCGCCGCCAAGCCGTTGCAGCACGCGGAAGAAGAGGCGGAAGCCCTGGCGGGGTAGCCTGCGATGCCAGCTCGCTCCCACAACGCCGCGCATGCCGCAATCATCCTTCTGGCCGCGGGCGAATCCAGCCGCATGGGGCAGCCCAAGCAGCTCTTGCCGTGGCGCGGCGTGCCGCTGCTGGCGTACCAAATCCGGGAGGCCCAGGCCACCAGCGCCGGCGCCGTCATCGTGGTGCTGGGCAGCGACGCCGCGACGCTGCGACCCATCGCCGAGCGCGAGGCGGAAGCAGGACGCACGCGGATCGTCGTCAACCGGCGCTACCGGCAGGGGAAGACCACGTCCATTGTCGCGGGACTGCGGGCACTGGAACAGACGCCGGCGGCGGTGATGCTGCTCGCCGTGGACCAGCCGCGGCCCCGCGCCGTGCTAGAGCGCCTGCTGGACAGGCACGCGGCTGGCGGGCACCTGATCTCCGTCCCCGCGCACCGCTCCCGCCACGGCCACCCGCCCATCTTCGACACTTCCCTGATCCCTGATCTACTGCGCATCACCGAGGCGGGCCAGGGCATCCGCGAGGTCATCGAGCGGCACCGCGATGCGCTGCGGGAGATCGAGATTGACAACCCCGTGGTGCTCACCAACCTCAATCGCCCCCAGGACTACCGGGCGGCCTACGCCGCCTTCGGCCAGCCCCCGCCGCACGGCGCGCTGTCAGGGCCCGCTCCAGGTTCAAATTGAAATAGTTGATGCGTTGCATTAGAATAGTGAGTCGCCGCCAGGAATGCCCTATCCACGGCATTTCCCAATCCTTACCTGGCATAACTGGAGCGCAACTTCGGGCCCGCGGCGCGAACGGCCCGGCTAATCTGGCCCAACTAGTTTGGCCCATCTAGTTTGGAAGGTATCCCATGACCATCACGAAGAGTCCCCGGCAAAAGGCGAAGGGCGTCATTCCCTACCTGCCGGAGGAGATCGACGTCTTCCAAAAGGAAGCCGAGCGCTACCTTGCCGGAGGGATCGAGGAAACGGACTTCATCAAGTTCCGCCTGCGGCAAGGGGTCTACGGCCAGCGCCAGCCGGACGCGCAGATGATCCGGGTGAAGATACCCTTCGGCGGACTGTCCGCAGACCAGTTGGACGCCCTGGGCGCGTTCGCTGAGGAGTACGCCCCGCTGAAGAAGGGGCACATCACCACCCGCGAATGCTTCCAGTTCCATCATGTCAAGCTGGACCGCACGTCTGACGGCCTGCGTCTGCTGGGCCAGTCCGGCCTCACGACGCGCGAGGCTTGCGGCAACACCGTGCGCAACGTGGCCGGCTGCGCCCGCGCCGGCGTCTGTCCCGGCGAGACCTTCGACCCCACGCCGTACGTCGGCGCCTACGCCCGCTACTTCGTGCGCCACCCGCTCACACAAGCATTTCCCCGCAAGATAAAATCGGCCTTCTCCGGCTGCGACTCCGATTGCGCCATGACGGCAATCCATGACATGGGCTTCATCGCCCGCATGAAGACAGTGGACGGCGTGCAGCGCAAGGGGTTCAAGATGGTGGTGGGCGGCGGCACGTCCATCATGCCGCGCATCGCCCCCACCCTCTACGAGTTCGTCGCAGTAGAAGACTTCCTCAAGATTTGCGAAGCAGTCTTCCAGGTGTTCAACAAGTCCGACGAGCTGCGCAAGAACCGCATGAAGGCCAGGATAAAATTCCTTGTGGACCGCATCGGCATAGACGACTTCCGCAAGCTGGTGGAGGCGGAGCTCCAGGCGCCGTGGGCCAAGAAGACAATCGACGTCAACGCGCTGCTCTGGGAGGACGATGAGGCCTCCGAGGCGCCCGCGGCCCCGTCAACCAACGGGCACAAGGCCCACGGCAGCGTGCCGCCGGAGTTCAGCACGTGGCTCTCCACCAACGTGCGCGAGCAACGGCAGGGAGGCTACCGCGTCGTCTCCGTGACCGTGGTGCAGGGCGACCTCACCCCCGCGCAGTTCCGCGGCCTAGCGCAGATCGCGCGACAGTACGCCGCGGGCCGCGCCCGCCTCACGCAGGAGCAGAACCTGGTCTTCCGCTGGGTGCGCCAGGAATCCCTGCTAGACGTGTGGAAGGCGCTGTCCGCCCTGAGCCTGGGCGAAGGCCACGTCAACGAGATAACGGACGTGGTCACCTGCCCCGGCACGGATAGCTGCAAGCTGGGCATCACCGCGTCCATGGGGATGGGCCGCGCCCTGCGCTCCAAGCTCATGGACATGCACATCACCGACCCCGCGCTGCGCCAGTTGCACGTCAAGGCCAGCGGCTGCCCCAACGGCTGCGGGCAGCACCACATCGCCAACATCGGCTTCCACGGCGCGGCCATCAAGAGCGCCAGCGGCCAGCAGGTGCCTGCGTACGAAATCTTCATCGGCGGCAACGCCGACGGCGCAAAGGGCGCGATCCGATTCGGCCAGCGCGTCAGCGGCCGCGTCCCCTCCAAGCGCGCGCCGGAGTTTATGGAGCGTGTGTTGAAGTTCTATACGGACGGTCGCCAGCCGGAAGAAAGCTTCAACCAGTTCGTGGACCGCGTGGGCCCCAAGGCCTTCGAGCCGCTGCTCGCCGGCCTCAAAGATGTCGGCCCCCTCAACCGCGATACCATCACCACCTACATGGACTGGGACAAGACCGTCCCCTACCGCGTCGAGCGTGGCGAGGGCGAGTGTGCCGTCTAGCCTGACCTCGCTCTGTGCTCTGTCATTGTCACGTCTTCGGGAGGCCGATTCCATCGGCCCGAGTCCTCCCGCCTCAGGCAAGCGTGGCTTTCCAGGGGTGGAGTGGTTAGGCACACCCTCTCCCGGCGGGAGAGGGTTGGGGTAAGCGCACGCCGCACGCACGTTTGCCATAGCCGCATGTCCGCGAAGACTCGCGATCACATCGGAGCACTCGAACGGCGATCATGTGCAAGCCGACCGTGGTTCCACCTTACCCCTTCCCCCGTGTGCGGGGGGAAGGTTGGGATAGGGGTCAACCCATCCCCATGCTCCAGCCTGTCCGCCACCACCCGCAGCGCCAGCGCCTGTGCCCGCGCCGTCGCCACCCCAGGCCTCGGCCCATACGCCAGCACGCCCGCAAGCTCCCCCACCTCGGCGATCCAACGCCCGTCCTCTTCCCGCTCCAGCTCTACATGCAGCTTCATCCACGTGTCCCTTCGCTCGACTGCCTTTCCCTTTCCTACACCATCGTTCCGCTACCCCCTCTTACCACGCTGCAGCCGCGCTGTTCTCTCACAGCCCGCGCCGTCCTGTATAATCGCCGCTGACCCTGCACAGGAGGCCGCCGTGGACTACGCCAAATACGCCGAAAACTTCCTCGATATCAAGGTGGACGGTGGCGTCGCCATCGTCACCCTCAACCGCCCCGACCGGCTCAACGCCGTGGGCGCGGCCATGCACCACGGCCTGGAGCGCCTGCTGGAAGAGGTCAATTACGACCCCAACCTTCGAGCCATCGTCCTCACCGGCGCGGGGACAAAGGCCTTCTCCGCCGGCGGCGATGTGTCGGAGATGGGCGTCGGGCCGATGAAGGGGCCGGGGTACTTGTTCCGAGGCCCGCGCTACCTAGTGCAGACCTTTCTCAACTGCGAAGTGCCTATCGTCGCCGCGGTCAACGGCTACGCCCTGGGCCTAGGCGCCTCCATCGTCGTGCTATCCGACATCATCTACATGGCCGACACCGCGACCATCGGTGATACCCACACCGCGGTGGGCCTGGTGGCGGGCGACGGCGGCGCGATCATGTGGCCCGCCATGGTGGGCATGCACAAGGCCAAGGAGATGCTGCTCTTAAGCAAGCGCCTCTCAGCAGCGGAAGCGGAAAAGCTGGGCCTGGTCAACCACGTGGTGCCCGCGGACAAGCTGATGGAAGAGGCCACCGCCTGCGCCCGCAAGCTGGCCGAGGGCGCCCCGCTGGCCATCCGCTGGACCAAGATGACCATGAACAAGCTGCTGATGCAATCGGCTCAGGCGAACCTGGATTTCGGCCTGGCGGCGGAGACCATGAGCATGCAGACGGAAGACCACGCCGAGGCGAAACGGGCCTTCGCGGAAAAGCGCAAGCCCAAGTTTCAGGGCCGCTAGCGCCAGCGGGAGAGACGAGGCGGCGTAAGTCGCGGCGCTTCGCGGACCCGTCCTACGGCGCTTCGCTGTTTGGAACAAACGGCCGCCACTCCGCGCGCGCGTGCAGATAGTGCAGGAACGGGGAGTAGACCGTCACCACGGGCTGGCGCGGCTCCTTGAACAAGCGCATGCCCGCCTCCGCCGGCGTGCGGTGCGCCTTGCGATGGTTGCAGTGGGTGCACGCCGTCACCACATTCTCCCAGGTATGCTTGCCACCGCGCACGCGGGGCAGGACGTGGTCCAGCGTGAGCATCTTGGCCTCCACGCCGCAGTACTGGCAGCGGTGCTTATCGCGCAGGAACGCTTCGCGGCGCGTGAGGCGGCGCGCGGGCAGGGGGCGGCGCACATGGTACATCAAGCGAATGACGGACGGCAGGTCGAACTCCGCGCTGGCGGTGCGAATGCGTCCGCGCCCGTTGACCAGCAGCTCCGCCTTGCCGGCGATGAGCAGCACCAGCGCCCGCCGCGCGTGGCACACGTTCAGCGGCTCGTAGTTCTGGTTCAGCAGGAGTACGAGATAGTCCACCATGGCGCTTACCGTCTATCGCTCGGCTTATCCATGTCCTTGCCCATCACTCTTCCCGCGCCTGCCGCGCCCGGTCCAGCGCATCCAACGCCCGATTGAAATCAGCGGGAATCATGCCGAAGGCGTGGCCCGGCAGCTTATTCTTCATGTCAATGTACACCTGCGGCATGTTGCCTGCCACTAGAGCATCTTCCAGCCCCTGGCGCGTGTCTATCACCCGCGTTTGCTCCAGCGGATGCTCTGGCACCAGGAACGCGAGCCGCGCCAGGATGGCGACGATCACGCCGCCGATGACAAACCCGGCCAGCACCCCGGCAAGGAGACCGCCGAGCGAGTTCACCGGCCCTAGCATCGCAAGCGTGACGCCTTTGGTGAGCATGCCGCCCGCCACCTGCACCACCAGGAAAATGACCAGGCCCACGATGGCATAGGCTGCTGCATCCACGATGGACTTGCTCTCTATGCTGCCGGTGAGCCATTCGCTCACCACCCCCGCCAGCGCCCCACCCAGCACCACACCCACGTAGACGCCGATGGCAAGCAGCGCCGCTTTCACTAGGCCCAGACGCCAGCCCAGCAGCGCAACACCGACGATGACGATGACGACGATGACGTCAATCCAGATCATCGCACCTCCGCCACAGGGGAGCCATGGACACTATCCCTCTTTTGCGCCCTCATTATACATTCCCTGGCCGTCAGCGCCGCCTCGGCGCTTTCTAAAGCGCGCTAGCCACTAAAGGGTGGGGACAGCGCGGCGACGCCGGCCGCCAGGGTAGCGTCCGTGGTCACGGTGATCAGCACCCGCGCACCCTGCACGCGAACTTCGTGGAGGCCGCCGTTGAGTATGGCGCTGACGCCGCCGGGAGGGGCGGGCTGCACTTGCGCCCGCTGCCGCCTGAGAAAGCCGGCATAGGCGGCGGCGAACTCCGTGGCGTCCTTGGCAGTATCCCAGCGCTGGGACGCCACATAGAGCAGCGCGCCGCCGGGGCCTTCGAGAAAGATGTAGCGATCGCCACCCCAGCCCGCTGCCGCAACGTTCGCCGCGGACGCCGTTAGATGTGCGCCGAGAAGCACGCGCCAGCCCAACTCGCCGGAGACACCGGCGTCTACCTTGCGCCACCCCGGCGGCAGCGCCGCGGGCACGTCGGCCCAGTCCACCGCCAGCGGCGCTTCATTTTCAACATATTTCTCCAGGTGGAGCACCTGCTCCGTGGAGGCGGGCGGGCGGGCATATGCCGCGTCCACGCCGCTCCAGCCCCTGCCCACGGTATAGAGGGATGTCGCGAAGCTCAACCCATCTCGGTAGGGGAAGTCCAGCGTGGCCTGGAGCACATGGGGGAAATCGTCTTGCTTTGACGCTTGCGCCTCAATCGCCCGTTGCAGCGCGCCGATGTTCATGTTGCTTTGGGCGTACAGGTTCGCGGAGAGCGAGGCATCGCCCTCCACCAGCGCGCTGAATGCCGCCTCCGCATCAGAGAGAAACTCGTCCGTATCAAACGCATCGCTGCGGGACTTCAGATCGAAACGCGCCTGCTGCAGGGCGTGGGTGAACTCTTCCACCAGGCCCACGCCCGCGCCATCGCTCACCAAGCGCAGCGCGCCGGTATCCTCGTCGAAGAATCCGAGAATCCCCTGGCTCAGCTGGCGTTTCGTGAGTTCCTCCAGATTGTCCGTTTCCTTGAGCACGCCGTACAGCACCCTGAGCCGTTGGAAGGCGCGCAAGCGGACGGCGTCTTCTTCACCGAACTGCTGCGCCACGTACTGTTGCAGCTCCAGCCACGTCATGAACCGGCGCTCCGGCGTGGCGCTGCCCAGCCCGCGTTCGCGGCGCACCGCGGCCTCGATCCTGTCCAGCTTCGCCACGATAGCCGGGTCGAGCGGGACGGTCGTTGCGGCGGCGCCACCGCCATCCGCCGCGGGCGCAGGCGTTGGCGCCGCGCGCGTCGTGGGGGCCGGCGGGGTAGCGGTGGGCGCAGCGGCGCTGTTGCACGCGGCCATCACCATCGCCGCCGCCATGATCGCCAGGGTCGCCACGCGATACTGAAGGCGTCTGCACCAATCCATGCAGGTAGTGTATTCTAGCCGGAGCCTGAGGAACACCCACATGGACTTCGGCTTCACCCCAGAGCAACAAGCATTCCGCCAGGAGATCCGCGACTTCCTGGCAAAGGAGATTCCGCCGGACTGGTGCGGTCGCCACTTCACCTGGATCAACGAAGAGGAGTGGCGGCAGGCGCGCGCCTTCGATCGCAAGCTTGCGGCGCGGGGATGGCTCACGCTGGCGTGGCCCAAGGAGTACGGCGGGCAGGGCAGGTCGCACATCGAACAGCTCATCTTCCTCGAAGAGATGGGCTATCATCACGCCCCCAACGGCGGCGGCTGGTCGCACGGCCCGGTGTTCGTCGGGCCAACCATCATGCACTACGGCAGCCTTGAGCAGAAGCGCCGCTTTCTCCCGCCGATTTCGCGCGGCGAGGAGATCTGGTGCCAGGGCTTCTCCGAGCCGGACGCCGGCTCCGATCTCGCGTCGCTCCAGACGCGCGCCGTGCGCGACGGCGACGAGTACGTACTGAGCGGCGAAAAGCACTTCGTGGGCCAGGGCCACCGCTCGGAATGGTGCATCGTGGCCGCGCGGACCGATCCCCATGCGCCCAAGCACAGGGGCCTGAGCATGTTCCTGCTGCACATGCGCACCCCCGGCGTCACGGTGAACCCCATGCACACCCTGCCGCGCTACGGAGCGCAGTGGCAGATCTTGCTGGACAACGCTCGTGTCCCCGCCAGCCATCTCGTCGGCGAAGAAAACCGCGGCTTCTACCAGATGATGTCCACCATGGACTTTGAGCGCAACCGCATTGACCACGCCGCGGAGACGGCGCGGGTGATTGACGACCTGGCCGCGTACGCCGGCACGCGCGGGTTGTCGGCGAATGCGGTGCTGCGCCACAAGCTCGCGGAGATGGCGGTGGAGGCGCGCGTGGCGATCCTCCTCAACTACCGCATCGCCTGGCAGCTCAACGCAGGCAAGATTCCCAACTACGAGGCGTCCATCGCCAAGCTGGTCACGGAGCGGGCGCGGCAGCGAGCCGCGGCGCTGGGCATGGAGGTCCTGGGCCTGCACAGCCAGCTCGCCATTGGCGATTCGCGGTCGCCGGACGGGGGCAAGCTGAGCGACCTTTACCTGGCGATGGTCTCCGTCACCATCGTAGGGGGGACGTCGGAGATTCAACGCAACGTCATCGCGCAGCGGGGCCTGGGCTTGCCCAGGGGTTAGCGGGAGGAGCGTGACCATGGCGCAAGACGGCGGCGGTGTCCACCTGGGGCAGATCGGGCAGATCACCATGCCGGTGCGCGACCTGCCGCGCGCCGTCGCCTTCTACGGCGATACGCTGGGGCTGCGACTGCTGTTCCAGGCGCCGCCCGGCCTGACGTTTTTCGATTGCGGCGGGGTCCGCCTCATGCTCGCCGTCCCCGAGTCGGCGGAGTTCGATCACCCCGGCACGGTCATCTATTTCAAGGCCCGCGATATTCACGCCGCACACGCGACGTTGCTGGGACGCGGCGTGCATTTCCGCGACGCGCCGCATGTGATCCACAAGACGGCGGCGCACACCCTGCTGATGGCCTTCTTCCTGGACAACGAGGGCAACACCCTGGCGTTGATGGAAGAGGTCCCGGTCTAATCAGCGACGGCGTTCTTGTAGTGCTCCAGCCGCGTGACCTTCCACTGCGCGCCGGCATCTATTGCCGCCACGGGAATCGCCCCCATACGAATCGCCACCACGTCAATGCGCCACGGCGTCTCCCCCAGGCCGCGCTGCTGGATATAGGTCTCGCCCAGGCGGGCAAGCCGCTGGGCCTTCGCCTTGGTGATGGACTCCTCCGGCGTGCCCAGGCGCGCGCTGCGGCGGGGGCGCACCTCCACCACCACCAGCGTCGCGCCATCCTGCGCCACGATGTCAATCTCGCCGCCGGGCAAGCGCACGTTGCGCTCCAGGATGCGGTAGCCCGTCCGCACCAGATGCTCGCTGGCGCGTTGCTCCCCGAACTGGCCCAGCGCCTTGCTCTCCCCGGTCATAGCATGCGCGGGGAGAGCAGCGCGTCACGCACGGGGGCGAAGCTGCGGCGGTGCGCGGGGCACGGCCCCAACGCCCGCAGCGCCTCCACGTGTCGCGGCGTGCCGTAGCCCTTGTGCCCTGCGAAGCCGTAGCCGGGACAGGCCGCATCCATCTCCAGCATGAGCCGGTCACGCGTAACCTTGGCGACGATGGACGCGGCGGCGATGGACAGAGAAATAGCGTCGCCGTGGGCCATGGACCGGCACGGCAGCCCCGTGGCGCTAAGGTCCACCCAGTCCACCAGCAAGGCGTCCGGCGGCGTGGGCAGCAATTCGATGGCGCGGCGCATCGCCCAGCGCGTCGCTTCAGCGATGCCAAGACCGTCAATCTGCTCTACGGACGCGGCGGCGGCGGCGCATTGCGCCTGGGCGGTGATCACGGCCCAGGCGCGCTCCCGCTGTGCCGCCGACATCTGCTTGCTATCGTTCACCAACACGGGCGGGCCGGAACCCCAAAGCCAGGTCTCCGGCAGCACCACGGCGGCGGCCACCACCGGCCCGGCCAGCGGCCCGCGCCCCGCCTCATCAACACCGGCGATGCGCCCATACCCCCGCGCGCGGAGCGCCGCCTCTTCCATCACGCCAGGCAGCGAGCGCACGCCCGGCGGCACAGGCACCCCTGGCAATAAACGCGCGCCGGGGAGCGATGCCATGCCGCCTACACCACCCTGCCCTGATAGCCTTTCAACAGGCCCTTGATATAGGCGATCTGGCCCCCGTGCTGGTTCATTTCATTCACCACGTGGACCAGTATCTGCCCCCTGGTCATCTTCCGCCCGCCGAACGCCTCGATCTCTTCCCCCAGCGTCTCCAGCGGCATGCGCTTCAGGTAGGCCAGCGTCTCCGCATGCACCGCCTCCGCGTACGCCTTGAGCTGCTCCGCCGGCGGCGACTTGAACTTGGCGGCGATCTCCTGCGGCGTCATCTGCGACCCGGACAGGCTGGGGTCGGGGTCAATGCCCAGCCGCTGCGCCCAGCCCTTCTCCCACGTCTGCTGGGACTTGCCATCCAGCAGGTGGAACCATCGGTCTTCCACGCGCCCCATGTGGTAGAACGTCCAGCCGATGGGGTTGCTCTCCGCCCCCGGCATGCGGTCAAGCTCCGCCTGGGAAAGAGTCTTCGTGGCCCGGTTCACCATGCCCCACATCTGATCGAGACACCGCGCCGTCATATCGCGCACGTCCATGCTTCCCTCCCGCGCTTCCCTCCCGCGCTTGCGTGTTGCCAACGCCCGCATCATGGCACAGACGCGCCGCCTTGAAAAGCGCCGCCCCGTACTGCTGGCAAGAACGCCGCTTCATGCTAGAATCGCCGCCATGCCGGACATCGCCTACAGCTCTAATCGGCTTGCTCTGCTGGGCCACAGTTATCTGGCCGGCGCGGGCAGTTGCGGCGAAGGGCTGGCGCTGCAACAGGCGCGGGACGGACGCCGCATCCTGTGGATCGCTCACGAGCGAGCGCCGTTCGATTGCACCGCGGTGGACGTGTCCGACCCGCGACGCCCCGCCGTGGTGACACAAACACGGCTGCCACACGATAAGGTGCGCTCCAACTGCCTGGCGCTCGCCGGCGATCTGCTGCTGGTGGCGTACCAGACATCGGCGTGGGGGCTGCCGCACGCAGGCCTGGGCCTGTATGACGTCGCCGTGCCGGAGTCCCCGCGCCAGGTAGCGTTCTTCGATACGTCCGGCGCGCAATCCAAAGGCGTGCACTACGTGTGGTGCGTAGATGGCCGCTACGCCCACATCAGCACCGGCGCCGCCGATTTCGCGCCGTCACACCCCATGGACGACCAGTTCTACATGATCGTGGACATCGCCAGCCCGGCGCAGCCGCGAGAGGCAGGGCGCTGGTGGCTCCCCGGCACGCGCGTGGGCGATGCCGCGCCGCCGCCGGTGCGCCATCCCACGTTGGACTACGGCTTCCGCCCGCACAACACCAACGTCTACCCAGAGCGGCCCAATCGCGCCTACATGGGCTACCTGGATGGGGGTATCATGATCCTCGACGTGTCCAGCGTGGCGCATCCCGCGCCCATCGCCCGTTTCGACCACCACCCCCCGCTGGGCGGCTTCAGCCACACCGCCGTGCCACTCTTCTCCCGCAATCTCCTCGTAACCACGGACGAGGCGGTGAAGGAGGGCGCCACCGACTGGCCCAAGCTCTCCTGGGTGCTGGACATCTCCCACGAACGGAACCCCGTCTCCATCAGCACGCTGCCGTTGCCGCCCGTGGAAGGCTATCGCGGCAAGCCGGGACGCTACGGCGCGCACAACCTCCACGAAAACCAGCCCGTGCCCACAGCGTGGCGGTCCGACGACTACATCGTGGGGGCGTACTTCGCCGGCGGCGTCCGCGTCCATGACCTGCGCAACGCGTTCCAGCCCAGAGAGATTGCGTCGTTCGTGCCTATCGTCCCCGGCAACCCCGGCGGCACGTGCCAGATGAACGATGTGTACGCTGACGAGCGCGGCCTGCTGTACGCCGTTGACCGCTTGACCGGCGGGCTGTACATCATGGAAATGCAGCTGTAGCGGGCGCGCCCTACTTCGTCAGCACCGGCCCCATGTACGTCACGTCAACCGCGGCGCGCCGCAACCCGCGCACGTAGGCGATCTGCCCACCGTGCTGGTTCAGCTCCCACAGGATCTGCACCCAGAACTTGTCGATGGGCAGGGTGGTGCTTTTGTCCCAAGGGAGCACCGCCTGCACCGGCGCGCCATCGGGGTTCCACGCGTCGAGGAACGCCAGCGTGTGCTGCCGCACGGAGTCCATGTACGCCAGCAGCTGGTCCATTGGCGGCGGCTGGAACGCCGCGAGCTTCGCTTCGTCAAACCCATAGCCGTTGTCTCGCCCGTAAGCATCCATGCCCAGCCTGCCCGACCATCCGTCGGATTGCCAAAGCTGTTGCTTGCCCTGAAACACCCGCTGCACCCACATGTCCTCCACCCGCGCCATGTGCCACGCGAGGAAACCGATGGCGTTGCCCTGCGCCGCGGGGCGCCACGCCATGTCCAGCGGCGTCAGCCTTTGGAGACTGCGGAGCAGGTCGTTGCGTTGCATCTCCAGCGCGTTCCGGACGAAATCCTTAACCATCACGAGGCTCCTCTTATACCCTTCCGCTTGTTCGCCTCGCGCCGGGAGCGCAGCGATTCTGCCGCCCACGTCACCTGCCCGAAAGCGCCTGCGCGGCGCGCATGGCGGCGCCCTTGCCGGCACGCTGAATCACGCCGCCGCCCAGGACAACGTCGCCGTCATAGAACACCGCGGCCTGGCCCGGCGTCAGCGCCCGCTGCGGCGCGGCGAACTCCACCCGCGCCGTGCCGCCGTCGGCGTACAGCATCGCCGGGACCTCCGCCGACTTGTAGCGGTACTTCACCGTGACGGCGCAGGGCGACGACGGCGCGCGGCCCGCCACATAGCGCACGTCCTCCGCCCACAGCGTGTCGGCGAGCACCTGGTCGCCTGTCCCGATGGTCACGTCGCCGCTCTGGGCGTCAATGGCGAGGACGTAGCGCGGCGCGGCGCCGGCTACCCCCAGGCTCTTGCGCTGCCCCACGGTGAAATGCTCGATCCCCTGGTGCCGCCCCATCTCTGTGCCCGCCTGGTCCACGATGCGTCCTGGCCTGGTCCCGCCATGCCTCGCCATAAACTCCCGATAGTTGCCATTGGGGATGAAGCAAATGTCCTGGCTGTCCGGCTTGTCCGCCACGGTGAGGCCCGCCTCCGCCGCCAGCCGCCGTATCTCGCTCTTGGCATATCCGCCTGCGGGGAACAGCAGCCTCGCCAGCTCCGCCTGCTGCAAGCCATACAGGACGTAGGACTGATCCTTCGATGGGTCGGTGGCCTTGCGCAGGCGATGCCCCGTCGCACCATGCTCCACTTGAGCGTAGTGCCCCGTCGCCAGGTACCGCGCCCCGATGCTCTCCGCCCGCGCCAGCAGGGGATCGAACTTCACCTTCTGGTTGCAGGCGATGCACGGGTGCGGCGTGCGTCCCCGGCGGTACTCGCCAAGGAAGTAATCAATGACGCCGCTCTTGAACTCGCGCTCGAAATTGATGACGTAGTGCGGGATGCCGATAAGCGCAGCGGCCTCCTGCGCATCGGCAACGTCCTCCACCGAGCAGCAGCGTTTGTTGTGGACAGGCGCCTCGGGGTCGTCCGGCGTCCACAGGCGCATGGTGATGCCGGTCACGTCGTACCCCGCGCGATGCAGCAGCAGCGCGGCGACCGACGAGTCAACGCCGCCGCTCATGGCGACGACTACCTTGTCACCTGGCATCTAATTCACCTGGCATCTAACGCAGCCCTTTCCTAGTGCAGCAGCAGCGCGGCCAGCGGCGCATCCGCGCCGGGGCGCTCATCTTTCGGAAAGCTCACAAGCCAGCATAGCATCTCCAGAAGTAGCCCCGCAAACCGTTGCCACCCTCCACAAGCCTTCGCCGCAACGCCACACGCGGCGTTGACCCTGACACGACTGCACCCATACAATGCCCCTGCGATCCTAAGAACCCTGGGCAGACCCAATGCGCCTGCCCGCCCTCTCACGCAAGCAGGTGCGCCCACTGGAACCATTAGAGGCCGCTCGCGCCGCCGTCGAAGCCGTCGCCGATAAGCAGGCGGAAGACATTTTGCTCCTCGACCTGCGCAGCCTTGAGGCCTTTGCCGAGTACTTTGTGGTATGCACTGCGGACAACCCGCGCCAGATGAACACTGTGGCCGGTGCCGTGGAAAAGGCGCTGGATGATCGCGGCGGCGGCGCGCATCACACCGAGGGCACGGACGCCAGCGGCTGGATGTTGTTGGACTACGGCTACCTCATCGTGCACATCTTCAGTCCGCAGCAACGCGCCTACTACGATCTTGAGCGGGCGTGGGCCAAGGCGGCGCAGGTCGTCCGTATTCAGTAGCGCTACCCACGGGAACATTCTCCCGCATGGGCCCGTCTTATGAGCAACCACTCATGCGGAGGGCTCCATGAAACGACTCTTGCTGGCAACCGCTCTTCTTGTCTCCCTCTTGGTCGTGGCGTGCGGCGGGAACGACTCGCCGAGTGCGTCTTCCTCCACGGAGAACCGGGACTCCTTCGGCGGGGCGGCCGCCGCCACCGCCGCGCCCTTCCCCACGGGCCGCCCCGCTGCTCCAGCGGGCCCGCAGGGCATGACCGGGGTCCGTGGCGACGCCTCACAGGCAGCGCCCCAGCCCGCTCCCGGCATACCAAACCTGGCGATTGCCGGCCGCATGGTTATTGCCGTGGCATCCATCAGCATTGAGGTGGAGGACGTGGAAGCCTCCATCGCCAAGGTGCGGGCGGCGGCGGAAGGCCTGGGCGGCTTTGTGGAACAGCTCACCAGCTCCACCGCCAACGCTGCCGTAACCGCCACCATGACGGTGCGCGTACCCCAACCGCGCTTCTTCGAAGCCCTGGACCACCTGGGCGCCGTGGGCAAAATCACCAACCGCGCCGTGGGCAGCACGGATGTCACCGACCAGTTCATTGACCTGCAAGCGCGGCTGAAGAGCGCCCAGACGCAAGAGACCAGCCTGCTCCGGCTCATGGAACGCGTGAGTGCCGTCAGCGATGTCCTCACCCTGGAGCGCGAAATCGCCCGCATCCGCGCGGAGATCGAGCGGTACCAGGGGCAGTTGAACTTCCTGGCGCGGCGCGTGGACCTGGCGACAATCACCGTGAGACTGAACAAGCCCCTCTCTCCCGCAGATGCCGGCAGGCCGCCGCGCGCCGATATGGAGATCAAGACCCGCAACCCGGAAGGCGCCGGCGCGAAACTAAAAGCGATCGTCCTGCGTCACAACGGCGTCATGGATAGCTATAGCGTGAGCACCGAAGGCGGCCAATCGGTGGTCTACGCGGCCTTCCGCGTCCTCCCCGGCAGCTTCATCACCGCCGTGAGTGAGGTGCGGGGGCTGGGCAAGATGACCCGTCAGAGCGTCGACGAAGGCAAGGCGCCGGAGCCGGGCGCGGACGTGAAGGCAGAGCGCCCCACTGCCGTGGTCAGCCTATCCATCGCGCAAGAACCGGCGCCGTTTCCCGCGTGGGCGCTGGCGCTGTCCATCGGCCTGCCCATCGCCCTGGGGCTCATGCTGCTCGCTGGCGCCGTGATGGTCTACCAGCGGTCGCAGCGGCGCACCGTGACTCCGCCAAGCGCAGGCAGCTAACGCAACACGACAGGATTACCGCAGCCCGCCCCACTATGCAGCAGGGCGGGCTGCGTCGCGCTATTCGATGATCCACTTGTCCAGGTCGCGGCTGTAGTCCACCAGCTCGCCTGGCTTGAAGAACAGCGCCACCTCATGCTCCGCCGTCTCCGGCGCGTCCGACCCGTGCACGAGGTTCATGCCGATGGACAGGCCATAGTCGCCCCGGATGCTGCCGGGCGTGGCCTTCACCGGGTCAGTCTCGCCCATGATCTTGCGCGCCAGGTCCACGGCGCGCGGGCCTTCCAGCACCAGCGCCACCACGGGGCTGGAGGTGATGAATGCAAGCAGACCGGGGAAAAACGGCTTGCTCACGTGGGCGGCATAGTGCTTCCGCGCCAGCGCCTCGTCAATCTTCATCAGCTTCATGCCGGCGATCTTCAGGCCGGCTTGCTCGAACCGCTGCAGCGTAGCCCCCGCCAGCCCGCGTTGCACCGCATCCGGCTTGAGCAGCACCAATGTCCGTTGCGACTTCGTCACGATAGTTCCTCCCTGCGTTTTGCTATCAGCGTTTCCCCGGCGATGGCGGCAGACCCAGGGCCACCGGCGCCAGATCGCGGGGCTTGGTGATGGATGGGCCGCGCAGATAGACCGGCTCGAGTGCGGCGATGTCTTCCGTCTGCCCGCGCACCAGACGCTGCCAGCCTAGCGCGGCAAGGTACGCGGGGCGGCGCACCAGCGCCGCCGGGGGCGCCATGGCGCCGGGCGGGCCCAGGCGCTTGGCGAGATCGCCGGCAATGGCAGGCAGATGCTCGCCGCAGAACAGCGTCGGCCCGCGAAGCGAATCACACAACTGGTCCAGCGTGACGATGGCGGGCGGCACGACTTCCACCAGCTCGCCCTCTTGCGCGCGAAACGCGCCGACCGCCAGCTCGCCGCGCCCAGCATCGAGAATGGGCCGGATGAGCGAGAGGCTGCCCATGTGGGGATAGGCCTCCACGGCGAGCGTGCTCACCGCGGCGAGGGGAATGCCCCGGCTGAGGGCGATGCCCTTGGCGGCGCTCAACCCCACGCGCAGGCCGCTGAACGTCCCCGGCCCCTTGGCGACGATGACGCTAGTAATTCGCTCCATGCCCACGCCGCCCAGACGCAGCAACGCTTCCAGCACAGGGTAGAGTTGCGTGGTGTGGTTGTAGCCCGCATGCCAGATGGTCTCCGCCACCAGCACGCCGCGATCGGTCAGCGCGGCGCCTGCCGTAGCGGTGGATGTGTCAATCGAAAGTTCCATATGAGTGCGTTGCCTAGCTTGCCTGCACCGCGGCGGCGCTGAGACGCTGGAGCAGCGCATCGTGGCGCGCGCCGGCGGACTCCAGGCGCAGGCCGCGCCGGTCGCCGCCAAGATCAGTGAAGCGCAGGAGCAGGTGCTGCGCGGGAAAGGCGGCCAGCGCCTGATCGGCCCATTCGATGGCGCACACGGCGTTGCTCCGCAAGTAATCCTCCAGGCCCAGGTCAATTGTCTCCGCCACGGATGTCACGCGGTACAGGTCCATGTGGTACAGCGTGAGCCTGCCGCGATATTCGTTGACCATGACGAATGTGGGGCTGTGCACATACTCGTGGACGCCCAGGCCATAGGCGAGCCCTTGGACAAAGCACGTCTTTCCCGACCCCAGCCCGCCGGTCAGCAGCAGCACCTCCCCGCCGGCACAGAGCTCGCCGAGCAGCCGCCCCACGCGCTGCGTCTCCTCCGCCGACGCCGTCTCTGTCTCCCATTCCTGTGGCATATGCCCAGCGAAGCCGTCTCCTGCGCTTGTGCCTTATGCATGGAATTATACTGGTGGAGATGCGCGCCGTCATCGTATCGGACATCCACAGCAACCTAGCCGCGCTGCAAGCGGTGCTAGAGGACGCCGCCCGCGAGGGCTACGACGAGCTTTGGTGCCTGGGTGATCTGGTGGGTTACGGGCCGCTGCCCAACCAGTGCGTGGCGCTGATGCAGACGAAGGCGGCGCGGTGCCTCGCGGGCAATCACGACCTGGGCGTGCTGGGCGCAGTGCCGCTGGACGACTTCAACGTCCACGCCGCGGCAGCCAATCGCTGGACGGCCGGCGTGCTGGAGGAAGAGGCCCGCGCCTATCTCTCCAGCCTTGCGTCGCGCCAAGATTTCGATGGCGTGACGCTGGCTCACGGCAGCCCGCGCGATCCGGTCTGGGAGTACGTCGTGTCGCCATATATCGCCGCCGCAAGCTTTGCTGCATTCGCCGGTAACGTGTGCTTCCTGGGGCATTCGCACCTGCCACTTTTGTGCTGCGAGCCGCCGCACGGGACGCCGCTTCGACTGCTGGCGGGGCAGGCGGGCAGGCGCGTGCCGCTGACGGGCAGGTGCATCGTCAATCCAGGCAGCGTGGGCCAGCCCCGCGACGGCGACCCCCGCGCGGCATACGCCATCTACGAAGACGCGCCTGCGTCGGCAATCGAGTTCCGGCGCGTCGCCTATGACGTGGCGGCGACGCAGACGCTGATGCGGCAGGCAAGCTTGCCTGCGTACCTCATCGAACGGCTGGCGCAGGGCAGGTAGGGCGTCATGCGGCTGATGCGTTCTCCTCATCTTCGCCATCATGCTCCCGTTCCTCCCATATCTGCGCCTCCATGCACTTGAGCGCCTGCGCTGTATCCCGCTTCACGGTGATGACGCTGACCCCAAGCTGGTGCGCCACCTGTTGCGGCGGCACGGCCTTGGGGCCGAGCCACAACGCCAGTGCCTGCTGCTGCCGCGCCGTGCATTACCCCAGCGCGCAGACAAACTCGCCCATATCAATCGCTTCGTCGGTATACTCCCGTCCCGTGTCCGTCGCCTCGCGGGAGTTGAGGCGGTAGACCCGTTCGGGATCGCGGTAGTAGGAGCGCAATAGTTGCTTAAGCAACCACATTCGCTCGCGCAGGGACAGGCCGCGCTGGGCACCGATGATTTCCATGGCGTGGCTGCGCTACCCGGCGACGGGCAACGGAGCGCCGTCGCCTCCGGAAGCGGCGCAGGGCGGCGTCTCCGGCCATCTCTCACCAGGGACAGACGGCAGCGGAGCACCCCACGGGTCCGGCAGGACGGGGGCGACTGGCCGCGACCCATAGTGCTTGCGGCTGGCGCGATGGAGCACGTCTGCCAGCGCATCGCGCAGGTCCCATTCGAAACAGCACTGGTAGCAGTGGCACAGCCAGCCTTCGCGGCTGTACTGCCCATCACATTTGGGACAATCCTGATACTGAGCGATCAACGATTGGATAGCCTGGAGGCCAGCCATCGTCGCGTGATCTGATCCTTGGGCAGGATTCACCGCAACCCCCTTTGCCGTATACAATCCGTACTCTCGGTGAGACCTTGGGGGCCGTACTTTCGGTGGGCCCTGACATGCATATGGAATGTAGATTTAGAACAAGCGTACTATCTCCACGCGCAGAACGCAAGTGAATGTCACGGTAAAGCAGCTAGCAAGAAGAAAGAGCGGCGACGCTATCAGATCGCGCCACGTCGAAAAGCGGGCGGCCTAGGGGAAGAGGGCGGGGCGTCGCTGGTGAAAGTCCGTGGCCTGCTGGTAGGCGGCAGCGATGGCGATCAGCGTGCGTTCGCCGAAGCCGCGGCCCAGCAGTTGCATGCCGATGGGCAGGCCGCCTCGAGTGAAGCCGCACGGCACGGAGAGCGCAGGCAGGCCGGTGAGGTTGCCGATGCTGGTGTTGCGCCCTATGGTGGCAAGGAACTGCGGGCTGGCGACGCTGGGATCGAGGGAGTGGGCGGAGATGGGGACGGTGGGCAGGAGCAGGGCATCCATGCCGGCGAGGGCCTGCTGCGTCTCCCGGCAGAGCAACGTGCGGATGCGCTGGGCGCGGATGTAGTGGACGGCGGGGGTGAGCGCGCCCTCCAGCAGGCGGCTGGCAACGTAGCCGGTAAGCAGGTGGAAGCGCCCGCGCAGGCGAGGGGCGTGAAAAGCGGCGGCTTCCGCCATCATGATAGCGATGGTTGCCGTGAGGCCGTAGGCGGCATGCGGTATGCTCACTCGCTTGAGGCGCACGCCCAGGCGCCGCAGCTGGCGATGGGCCTCTTGCATCGCTTGCTCCACCTCGGGATCGAGGGTGTCGTAGTAGGTCTCCCATGGGATGCCGATGGTCACGCCACGCAAGTCTTTGGGCAGGCCACGCAGATAGTTGGGGACAGGCGCGGTGCTGGATGCGGGGTCGGCGGGATCGTGGCCAGCGATGGCCTGGAGCACGATGGCGGCATCGCGCGCGGTGCGGGCAAGCGGCCCGGCGTGGTCGAGCGACCAGGATAGGCTGAAGACGCCGCGGCGGCTGACGCGCCCGTAGGTGGGCTTGAGGCCCACCGTGCCGGAGAAGGCGGCGGGCAGGCGGATGGAGCCGCCCGTATCGCTGCCCAGGGAGGCGTAGCCCATGCCCGCGGCGATGCTCGTGCCGGAGCCGGAGCTTGAGCCGCCAGCGAATTTTCCGAGGTCATGCGGATTGGGCAGCGGGCCGTACCCAGAATAGATGCGCCCGCAAGCAAACTCGGACATGTTCGCCTTGCCGATGATGATCGCGCCCGCGCGCACGAGCCGCTCCGTCACGGCGGAGTCGCTAGCGGCGATATGGCCTTCGGTGGTGCGGGAGGCGGCGCTGGTGCGCTTGCCCTTCACATCGAACAGGTCCTTGAGCGAAATAGGGACGCCGTGCAGCGGGCCAAGGCTCTTGCCCCGCGCCAGGGCGCGGTCGGCGCGGCGCGCGGAGGCCATCGCCTCATCCTCGAATAGCTCAAGGAAAGCGTTGAGCCTGCCGTTGTGCTCGCGGATGCGGCCCAGCACCAGCGACGTGACCTCAGCGGAGGAGACCTCCTTGCGCCGGATGCGCCGCGAGACCTCTTCCAGGCTGGCGTAGTGAAGGGGGACGGAGGGCATTACGCGCCGCGCTTCCTTCTGGCCCGCTCGGGCTGTTGCGGTACGCGGAAGATGACGGCAGGCTCTACCACGCTGACGTCCACCTCTTCCAGACGGGCGACGTTGCGGGCCATGGAGTCGAGGTCAACGCTGAGCCGCGCCAACTGCTCCGGCGTCACGTCAAAGCCGGCGATGCGGATCATCTCCAGCGCGGCTTCGGGAGAGAGGGGTTTCTTCTGGGGCGTGGTCATGAATGGCTCCTTATGTCTACGCCGCCCGCTCGAGACCTACGAGGTCACCGTCTTGGACATCTACCGCCGCCTTTGCTGGTGCCAGTTCTGCTTGCGGCATAGCATGTATCACACAGCGGCCTGGCGAAGGTTACTTCCGAGGGCTTGCCGCAGGAGTGGCAAAACCTCTCGGGGTAATCTGGGTTCTCATATTCGGCCCACTTTTCGTAATCGTCGTAGCACAACGGTTTCTCGGGATTGAGATCAATGGGGTCGCCGCAGCGGATACACGCGCCGTGATTGCTTGGCTTTGACGGACTGCGCGGCCTGGGCTGAGCCGGTGCCGAAGTCTCAGCCGTTTGATTGCCATCCAATCCACTAAGCGGCAGGAACCTCTCTACCACATAAGTGCGTATGTCCTGATACAAGGCTGGCTGCGCAATCACTATAGCGATCTCGTGAGAGTTCTTGGACGAGCTTTCCGTCAAGTTCATTGAACCTATGACCGCCATGTGTTCATTCAAGAATATCTTGGCATGGAGCTGCTTCACAAAAACAGTCGGTATCCCAGACGACGCGAGCCAGTCCACATCCGAGTCGTTGCCTTTTACCCCTTCTCTCAGAATCGCCTAGACACGGACACCCTTTTGCTTCGCCAAGAGCAGCTCGTCCTTTACATGGCCCCACATCGTGATAAATGGCGTAACGATGTAAAGATACTCTTTCGCCCCTCGTATAACCCCCAGGATTGCGGAGTCAATCTCATCATCAAAAGCCAGCCTCAGATCGTTGTCAGCCATCGTCGCTCCTCCTCCAGTTGCTAGTCGGCGAAAACTACTTACGCCTTCCTCGCAACGCCTTAGCGCGATTCCGCAATCCCCTCCTCTACCACCGCCAGCGCGCAAGCGAGCTGGCGGCGGGTGATGGTCAGCGGCGGCGTAAGCGTCAGCACGTTGCCCGCCGCGCCGCCCGCGAGGATGATAACACCGCGCGCTAGCGCGTGACGCACGACGGCGCCCGCAGCGTCCGGCGCGGGCTTTTTGCCGGGGCCGCCGCGCACCAGCTCCACGCCGAGCAAAAGGCCGAGGCCGCGCACGTCGCCAATCATGGGATGCCGCTGCTGCATCTCCCGCAGGCGGCGCATGGCGTAGTCGCCCAGACGCGCCGCGCGTTCGGGCAGATGCCGTCGCTCGATTTCGTCCAGCGAGGCGAGCGCGGCGGCGCTGGCAACGGGATGGCCCATGTAGGTGCTGGCGTGCGGCGCTTCCTGTTCTTCATGCGCCCAGGCCGACATGACCCGCGCCGGGGCGACGCAGGCGGAGATGGGCATGCCGCCGCTCAGCACCTTACCCACCGCGGTGATGTCCGCTGTAACGCCCCAGTGCTGCATCGCCAGCCAGCTTCCCGTGCGCCCCAGGCCCGTCATGATCTCGTCGGCGATGAGCAGCACGCCGAGGCGATCGCACAAGTCGCGCAGCCGTGGCATATACATCGGCGGCGGGACGATGACGCCGCCGCGCCCCTGCACCGGCTCGATGATCACGGCAGCGATAGCTCCCACGCCGCGCGGGGGACGACGGACGGCCCGCTCCACGGGCGCCAGGCAAGCAACCTCGCACGAGGGGTAGGTCTTGCCCAGGGGACAGCGGTAGCAGTTGGGGTAGGGTACATGCGCCACACGGGCGTTGAGCTGCGGGGCGAAAGGCGCGGAGAATCGCTCGCGGGCGGTGACGGCCATCGTGCCGTACGTCTCGCCATGGTAGGCGTTATCAAAAGCAACGACGCCGTGCTTGCCGGTGAGCTTCGTCGCCGTCTTGAGCGCGAGTTCGACGGCCTCCGAGCCTGATGTGGCGAACATCACCTGGTTCTCTTCGCCGGGGAGCAGACGGGAGAGGCGCTCCGCCAGGGCCAGGCGCGGCGCGTTGGGATGCACATCGCCCAGGCCGTGGAGCAGCATGCCCGCTTGCCGTCGCACCGCGGCGACGATCCGTGGGTTGGCATGTCCCGCCGCGGCGACCCCGAAGCCGGCGGTGCAGTCCACGTAGACGTTGCCGTCGGCATCGCGGACGTTGGCGCCGCGCGCGGCGTCCCAGGCGATAGGTGCGTCTCCGGAGGAGAGCGTGGAGACGCCGGGCGATTCGTAACGACGCAGCGCGCGGGCCAGGCGCCGCGACTGCGGGCCAGGCGGGGGCGTGACGATACGCGGCAGGAGCGCGCCAAGCGGGGGAGCGTCAGGCACGGCGACGGCCTAAGCGGTGGCTTTGCGCGATGGCTTCTTTTGCATGCGCAGGTAAGCCTTGGTGAGCTGGTAACGGGACTCGAGGTTCATCCAAAACTGCGCTGACGTTCCAGGCAAGGCTTTCTCCAGCTGTAGCGCGGTGGCGGCTGTTATGGCCTTCTTGCCGTTGATTATTTCATTGATGGCCTTCAGGGGTCTGCGCATTTTTTTTGAAAGCTTGGTTTGCGTCATCCCACGCGCTTCGATCTCCTCTGCCAAGTATTCTCCAGGCGGCACGGCGATGTCAGGAAATCGGTCGCCCCTAGGTTTAGTCGCCATGATAATCAACCACCTCCTCGATCAATATGAGGTCTTGCCCGAGCGGTCGCACAACAAGCCTCCAGTTGCCGGTGAGCCATACTGGCCTTTCCTCATGCCCTATCAACTGGTGCGGGCGCAGAGACCCGTGCAGGTGGAGTTCCCGCATACTGGGCATGGATATCAAAAGCTCTACCCGCTGGACATATTTCGTCCGGACTGCGGTTCCCCATGTGCGCACAGCCAAATCGTACGAATCACTGGCCCGTTCAAGTCTGTGATTGGCGAAGCGGACATCCACAGAGAGACTATAGCACATATATTACCCTTGGGGTGCAAGGGTACAGAACCAACGCAGGGTCCCGCTTCTGTCTCCTATAGGAGTTGCCCTGGTGAACGGCCTCGTCGCGCCATAGTACAATGAGGCGCGACCTGACAAAACGATACCTGACGCGGCGGCGCAGGCCGCCCGCACCGGAGGCAGGCATGAAGTACCGCAAGCTCAATCGCACCGACCTCACGCTGTCAGAGGTGGGGTTCGGCGTGTGGAGCGTCGCCACCAACTGGTGGGGCGTCAAGGATCCCGACGCCGGCGTGAAACTGCTCCAGAAGGCGTTCGACCTGGGCGTGACCTTCTACGATACGGCGGACACCTACGGCAACGGGCTGGGCGAGACGATCATGCCCCAGGCGCTGGGCAAGCACCGCAACGAGATCATTATCGGCACGAAGTTCGGCTACGAGTGGGAGGCGCATGCGGGGGCGCGCACAGGACACAAGGAGCTGCCGCAGAACTGGACGCCGGAGTTCATCCGCGCGGCGTGCGACGCCAGCCTCAAGCGGTTGCAGACAAATCACATTGACCTCTACCAGTTGCACAACCCGCGGCTCTCCGCGATCCAGCAGGACGCGATCTTCGAGACGCTGGAGCAATTGAAGGCGCAGGGAAAGATTCGCTGGTACGGCGCGGCGATAGGGCCGGACATCGGCTGGTTCGCCGAGGGCGAGGCGTCCATGCGGCAGCGGCATGTGCATTCCGTGCAGATCATCCACAGCATCCTGGAGCAGGACCCGTCGCGGAAATTCTTCCCCATTGCCGACGAGACGGACACCGGCCTGCTCTCCCGCGTGCCGCACGCCAGCGGCTTGCTGGACGGCACGGTGAACGCCCAGACGGTGTTCCCCGACAGCGACCATCGCGCGCACCGCAAGCGCGAGTGGCTGGGCACGTCGCTCAAGAAGATAGAGCACATCAAGTTCCTTACGCAGAACCACAACTGGACAATTGGGCAGGCGGCGATCCAGTTCTGCCTGGCGCAGCCGAAGATCGTCTCCGTGCTGCCCAATCTCACCAACGAGCCGCAGCTCGCCGAATTCTGTAAGGCGTCGGGCATGCGCACCGTCGCCGCGGCGGACCTGCGCCACCTGGAAGATCTGTTCGACAGCAACTTCGGCTTAGCGCCTGAGCCCGCGGAGGCGCACTAGGCGCTGCACGGGCGGTTGCGTATACTACGCGGCGCTTGCCCCTTCACCCCACGCTCGCGGAGCATCGCCCATGCCATCGTCCGCCCTGGACGGCGTGACGGTCATTGACCTGACGCAGGGAATCGCCGGGCCATATTGCACGCGGCTGCTCGCGGACTACGGCGCGGACGTCGTCAAGATCGAGCCGCCGTGCGGCGATGCGGCGCGCGGCATGGGGCCGTTCCTCCACGACGACCCGCACCCGGAGCGCAGCGGGCTGTTTCTGCACCTCAACACCAACAAGCGCGGCGCCACGCTTGACCTGCGCACCGCCACGGGCCGTCGCATCCTGCGCGAGATGGCGCGGCAGGTGGACGTGCTGGTGCACGACCTCGCTCCCGCAGAGACGGCGGCGCTGGGCATCGAGTATGCGACGCTGCGGCAAGACAACCCGCGACTGGTGCTGACGTCCATCTCGCCGTTCGGCCAGACGGGGCCGTACCGCGATTGGCAGACGGCGGAGATCGTTGTGTATGCAATGGGTGGGCCGATGTTCGCCACCGGCGTGCCCGACCGCGAGCCGGTGAAGCTGGGCGGCAACGTGGGCCAGCACCACGCAGGCGCCTGCGCCGCGGCGGCGACGGCCATCGCGCTATGGACGGCGGACACACAGGGCCACGGCGACCACCTGGACGTCTCCATGATGCGGGTGCAGGCGGCGAGCCAGGACCGCCGCACCACCATGTTTATCGGCTACCAATACACCAACGAAACGAACCAGCGCCGCTGGGCGGGATCGGCGCCGGGCGGCGGCGTGCGCCCTTGCGCGGACGGCTATGTGAACATCAACGGCTCGGCAGCGAGGTTCCCCATGCTGGCGCGCATGATCGGCCAGGAGGAGCTTCTCCACGACCCGCGCTTCAACAGCGAGATGGCGCGCTCGCGGCCGGGCGTATCCGAGGAGTTCGACGCCTATTACATCCCCTACCTCATGGGATTCACCAAACGCGAGGCGTTTGCCGTCAGCCAGGAGCACCGCATCCCGTCGGGGCCGGTGTATGACATGGCGGACGTGCTCGCCGATCCGCATTTTCAGGAGCGCGGGGTGTGGCAGCGCACCCGCCACCCGCAGATGGGCGAGGTGACGCAGACGGGACGCCCGTTCCTCATGGGAGAGACGCCGTGGGCCCTTCGCCGCACCGCGCCCGCGCTGGGCGAGCATAACGCGCAGGTGTATTGCGGCATGCTGGGCTACGCGCCGCTGGAACTGGCACAGTTGCGCATCGCGGGGGTCATCTAGCCATGCCACTGCCGCTTGCCACGCCGCTGCCGTTTGACGGCATCCGCGTGCTGGACATCACTAACGTGTGGGCCGGGCCGCACTGCACCATGCTGCTCGCCGATTGGGGCGCCGAGGTCATCCGCGTGGAGTCCACCCAGGTGATGGCGCCCAACACCCGGGGACATATGGTCAAGGTGGCGAAAGAAACACCGCGCCTGCGTAAAAACTGGCAGATGGAGTACCCAGATTGGGACCCCGGCGAGCGCCCCTATAATCGCTACCCCATCTTCCAGAGCCACGGGCGCAACAAAAAAGGCATGACCGTTGACCTGCGCACAGAGGCGGGGCTACGCACCTTCCACCAGCTCATCGCCGTCACGGACGTGTTCGTAGAGAACAACGTGCCGCAGACCATAGAAAAGCTGCACATCACCTACGAGGAGCTGCGGCGCGTGCGGCCCGACCTCATCATGCTGCGCATGCCGGCATACGGGTTGAGCGGGCCGTACAAGGACTACCGCTCGTTCGGCATGCAGCTGGAGGGAACGGCGGGGCACACGCACATCCGCGGCTACGCCGACATGGACGCAACATCGTGCGACGACGTGTATATGGGCGACGCCGCCGCAGGCGTAAGCGGGGCCTTCGCGGTGGCGATGGCGCTGCGCCATCGCCACCGCACCGGCAAGGGCCAGCAGATCGAGCTGGCGCAGGTGGAGAACTTTCTACCGTACCTGGCAGACCCTATCATGGACTACACCATGAACCGCAGGGTGTGGAGCCCCCTGGGCAACCGGCATCCCTGGATGGCGCCGCATGGGGTGTACCGCTGCCGCGGCGAAGAGCGCTGGGTCGCCATTGCCGTGGCCAACGACGCGGAGTGGCGTGCGTTGCTCCACGCCCTCGGCGATCCGCCGTGGGCCGGCGACTCGCGTTTCGCCACCAGCCTGGCGCGATGGCGCAACCAGGATGTGCTCGACCTGCTCATCGAAGCGTGGACAAGCGAGCGCGATGCCGGCGAGGCGATGCGATATTTGCAAGCGCACGGAGTTCGCGCAGGCCACGTGATGGACGACCGCGACCTGGACGATGACCCGCATATCAACGCCGCCGGCTTTTTCCAGCAGCTCACCCACGCCGACGCGGGCACGCACCGCTACCCTGGACTGATGTGGACAGCGGCGGAGACGCCCAACGCCATCCGCACGCCGCCGGTGCGCCTGGGGGAGCACAACGCTTATGTCTACCTGGACCTGCTTGGAGTGGCGCAAGCGGAGTACAATGAGCGTACCCAAAGCGGCGAGATCGGCGAGGCATACGCGCTGCACGTGCCCTGACCGAGGCGGTGACGCGGCAGGATGACGCGCCGGCGAGGCGCACCCGGGGGAGGCAGCGATGTCCGACAGGATTGAACGCGAGATAGATGAGATCGTGCAGCAGGCGGGCGGGTTGCCGAGCAGGACGCCGCTGCGTCAGCTCTTCCGTGATGCGCTGCGCCGCTTTCGCCAGGGGCTCGGCACGGAGTGGGGACGAGCTTTCCGCCGGCTGTCTCCAAAAACGATGGGCGCTGTGGCGGTGCTCCTGCTGGTATCGGGGCTCATCATCAAGTCGCCGCTGCTCACGTTTGCCGCGCTGGGACTGATGATGGCAGCGTACCTGGTGCACGTGGTGCGGGGCATGCCCAGCTTCCAGGAGACCACAGGCTTCGAGCGTTCATGGCGGGGAAAGCCGCTGGACAAGAAACCGCGCAAGCCCCGCCGCTGGCCGTTCGGCAAGAACAGGAAATCTTAGCGGGCACTCTGCCTGACCCTAACGTCCCGTTGCCCGCCCGTGTGCCCGCGCTACTCTATCATCTGCTCGATGCGGGCGATGGCGGCATCAATAGACGCCTGAGTGAAAGGTACTTTCATTTTGGGGCGCGCCGACCGCAACTGGCTGGAAACGTCCTTGCAGAACACTCTCCAATCGGCCACCGTACCGCCGGGGGGAAGCGCGAGCCCTGCGTTGCGGAGCTTCTCCTGATTCTTGTCCGCCCCGTTGCGCCGTGGGTCGGCAAGCTCCAGCATGTCCACCAGGTGGATCAGACCCTCTTCGAAGTGGTCCGGCGTGTCAAAACGGGCGTCAATGCTGCCGGGCTTACCCGCGCTCTTGGCCATGCCCACCCCCCAGCCACCGAAGGTTGCATACAGTGTACCATGCGCGGGGCTGTCGCTGTGTCCCGGCACCCGAAGGACAGCTACACCGTCCGCAGGACAAAGGGGTACCGGCCTGACCCAGCGCCTAGCCGCGCGCCGATCCAGCGGCGGCGCAGGCGTTGCGCCACGGCCAGCGTCGTGCCCGCGCCGCAGAAACAATCGGCGACGAGGTCGCCGGGGTTGGACGAGGCTTCGATGATGCGGGCAAGCAGCGCCTCCGGCTTCTACGTGGGGTAGCCCGTGCGCTCCGCCGCAGGGGCGTGCATCATGTCCGGGACATCGTCCCATACGTCGCCCAGCAAGCGGGGCGCAAGAATCGCGCCGTCCCGCGCATCGAGAAAATACTTCACGCGCACGCCGCCGCCCTTCG
>SHYB01000015.1 GCA_009693015.1 Dehalococcoidia bacterium | reverse complement strand
CGCCGGCCGCTGTGCCTGCGCCGGCCGCTGTGCTGACGGCGCAGGCGCGGCCCACATCTTCGTGGGCAGCGTCTTCCCCAGCGCCCGCTCGATCATCCGCCACTGCCGCGAATCCTCGCTGGTGATCAGCGTGATCGCCTCGCCCTGGCGCCCCATGCGCCCCGTGCGGCCCACGCGATGCGTAAACAGCTCCGCCGTCTCCGGCAACTCGTAATTGATCACCTGTGCGATGGACACCACGTCAATCCCACGCGCCGCGATGTTCGTTGCCAGCAGAATCTCCACGCGCCCCGCGCGGAAATCGGCCATCACCCGTTCACGCTGGCTCTGGCTCAGGTTGCCCTGAATCGCCGCCACGGGATAGCCCAGCGCCAGCAGCCGTCCCGCCAGCTTCTTCACCCCGTGCTTCGTGCGGCCGAACACCAGCGTCGTCCCCTCGGGACGGTCGTCCAAAAGCTGGCGCAGCGCATCGAACTTCTGCGTGGGGTCCATGCGATACACCATATGCTCGATCTCCGCCGGCGCTTCAAGCTCGGTGTCCGTGCGAATGATCAGCGGGTTGCGCAAATGCCGCGCCGCGATGCCACGGATCGCCACGGGCATCGTCGCCGAAAAGAGTACCGTCTGCCGTTGCTTGGGCGTCTGGGACAGGATGCGCTCCACGTCCGGCGCGAAGCCCTGGTCCAGCATCTGGTCGCCCTCGTCCAGAACCGCCAGCGTGACCCCCTGCAGATTGATGTTGCCCTGCCGGATATGATCCAGCAACCGTCCCGGCGTGGCGATCACGATATGCGGCCCGCGCGATAGCGTCTGCCGGTCCCCAAACAGCGACCTGCCTCCGAACACCAGCGCCGTGCGCAGGCGGCGCGCGCTCGCCAGCGTGGCCACCACACCGCCCACCTGCAACGCCAGCTCTCGCGTCGGCACAAGCACCAGCGCCTGCACCCCGCGCGCCTTCGCGTCGCAGCGCTCCACCATCGGAATGGCGAACGCCAGCGTCTTGCCCGATCCTGTACGCGCCTGGCCGATCATATCGCGGCCTTCCAGCAGCAGCGGGATCGCCTGCGCCTGGATCGGCGTGGGCACCTTCATCCCCATCTTGGCCAGGCACGCCTGCGTCTCCTGTGAAAGCGGGAACGCATCGAACGACGTCGCGCCGTTGGTGGGCACGGGCGTCGGGGCCTCACGCACGGCGGGCGCAGACAAGCCCTCCGGCGCGGCGGCGATGCCCATGTCCTCCTGGTACGTCTCGCGACGGCCATCTCGGTTGGGGCCCGGGTGATTGGAGAAAGCGGGCTGGTGGCGAGTTTCGCCGGAGGTTGCGGGACGGCTAGTGCCGTGGGGCCGGGCGGAAAATTTCCGCGTGGAACGAACCGAATACTTCATAGACACGCTGACTGACTCCTAGAGACAAACAATGTTGGCACTCGTCGGTCAGCGCAGATCATCAGAGAGGAGAAACAGGAGACTGCTTGAAAATCTCGAGCTGCACCCAGCCGATACGGCGGGCTACCGATTCATGACACACCCCTAGTATACCAGAACCCTCGCCGCACCGCTGTCGGACGCTGTCTGGCTTCTGCCTGGGGTGTTGCCAAAGAGGGGCGACGCCCCTCTTTGGCAGAGGTACAGGGGATGTGCCCCTGTCCTCTGTTACAACACATGCGGGTGGGCGGGAGGGAGCAACGAGGTTTGCCACTGTTGCGCGGCAGCGCCCACGCAGCGCCCACCCGCCACTCCTTCCTTGACACTCCTGTTGCCCCTGGCCTACGATTGCCTCCACAGGAGCACCCCGTGCCGCAAGAACGCATCGTCTCCCCCAAGCCGCGCCCCGACGAGACGGCGGCAGAGACCAGCCTGCGCCCCCGCCGCCTCGCCGAGTACATCGGCCAGGAGAAGGTCAAGGAGAGCCTGCGGATCACCATCGCCGCGTCGCAGAAGCGCAAGGAAACGCTGGACCACATCCTGCTCTACGGCCCTCCCGGCCTGGGCAAGACCACCCTCGCCAACATCATCGCCGCGGAGCTTGGCGTCAGCATCCGCATCACCTCCGGCCCCGCCATCGAACGCGCCGGCGATATGGCCGCCATCCTCACCAACCTCAGCCCCGGCGACGCTCTCTTTATTGATGAGGTGCATCGCCTCGCCCGTCCCGTCGAAGAAATCCTCTACCCCGCGATGGAGGACTTTGCGCTGGACATTGTGATCGGCAAAGGCCCCACGGCGCGCAGCATCCGGCTCAAGATACCGCACTTCACCCTTATCGGCGCCACCACGCGCTACGCCATGATGAGCCCCCCCCTGCGCGACCGCTTCGGCGCGGTGCATCGCCTGGACTTCTACTCCCCCGACGCCATGCGCGAAATCGTGGCACGGTCAGCGCAAATACTCAACGTCGCCATCGAACCTGCCGCCGTGCTAGAAATCGCCCAGCGCTCGCGGGGCACGCCGCGCGTGGCCAACCGTATCCTCAAGCGCGTCCGCGATTACGCCGAGGTGATGGCCGATGGGCGCATCACCATGCCCGTCGCCGCCGAGGCGCTGAAGCGCCTGGAGGTGGACGGCCTGGGCCTGGACCAGATGGACCGCAAGGTGCTGCACGCCGTCATCGAGAAGTTCGATGGCGGCCCGGTGGGCCTGGAGACGATCGCCACCTCCATCAGCGAGGAGGCCGACACCATCATGGACGTATACGAGCCGTTCCTCATCCAGCTCGGCTTCCTGGGCCGCACCCCACGCGGCCGCGTCGCCACCCGCGCCGCCTACGACTATTTGCAGAAGCCCTACCCCAAGTCCCGCGCGCAGGCAGAGGCGAACCAGGCGACGCTGTTTGGGCAGTAAACTATGCCAACCACACCCGCCCGCTGGCGCATGCTAGACTCAACAGCTACGACTACCATCCTGTAGAGGAGCCGCCCCCATGACCACCCAACCCCTCGCCCACCCCATCCTCCAGATCGGCGCCACCCGCGAAGAGACGCTCGATACCAAGGCCACCCAGGGCGTCACCCACATGGGCGCCACCCCCATGATCTCCACCCCCGTCATGATCGGCCTCATGGAAGGCGTGTGCATGCGCATGCTCCAAGAAAAGCTCCCCAAGCCGCAGACCTCCGTGGGCACCGTGGTCAACATCCGCCACCTCGCCGCCGCGCCCGCGGGTCAGCCCGTGCGCATCGCCATCAAGTTCGTCCAGTGCGAAGGCCGCCGCTACACCTGGGAGGTGCAAGCCTTCTCCGGCGACAAGAAAATCGGCGATGGCCTGCACGAGCGCGCCGTCATTGACCCTAGCCGCTTCCAGACAAAGGGCGCGGCGAAGGCGTAGCTAGGCCCGCTACAAGTACGTCCCCGCGAACCGCTCCAACGACTCGATCGCCCCCGGCAGCGCGGGAATATCGTATGCCGAACCCCAGGGCACCACGCGAAAGCGGGTCATTCCCGCCTCCTCGCGCCGCCGCAGATCGTCCAGCGTCGCCGCTACGGGGATGCGTCCCGTGATCTCGAACGGCAGGTGATCGCGGCCCGCGCGTTTGCGCTGCTCCGTCATATTGGCGATCTGCCGTTTCGTATCGTCCAGCGTCTCGAAAATATCCTTCTGCCCCCATATCCCCGGCACGGTGATCCAGCCATCGCACAGCGTCGCCGCGTGCCGGATAGCCGCGGCGGAAATCCCGCCGTAGTGAATGGGGATAGGCTGCTGCACCGGCTTGGGGGTCATCTTCACCGGCCCAAACGAATAGAACTCGCCGTGATGCTCCACCGTGTCTTCTGTCCACAGCCGCCGCACGATCCCGATAATCTCGTCGGTGCGCTTGCCCCGCCGCTCGAATACTTCGCCGATCGCCTCGAACTCCTCCTTGATCCAGCCCACGCCGATGCCCATGGTGACGCGCCCCTGCGACAGCAAGTCCACCGTCGCCACCGTCTTCGCCGTCAGCATGGGTTTGCGCATGGGAAGAATATAGATGCCCGTGCTCAGGCGGATGCGCTCCGTGGCCGCGGCCACATACGCCAGCATCGTCCAGGGGTCGTGATACGGATGGGACGGGTAATGCGGCCCGCCCTTGCCATCGGCGCTGTAGGGAAACGCCGACGCGGTCTGGTCGGGGACAACCACGTGATCGCCCACATCGAACGACTCGAAGCCGAGCGCCTCCGCCGCGCGGGCAAACGCCAGGATATCGCGAGGGTCTTGCCACTTGTACAGACCCCGCGCCAGCAGTTGGAACTTCATGGATGCTACCCTCCTGCCTCACAGCGATGCATCCCCAAAGAATGCATCGCCCCTACCCCTACACCAGCCCCTGCCGTACCGCCCGCACCGCCGCATGGGTCCTGTCCGCCGCCCCCAGCTTCGCTACCAGGTGCTGCACGTGCTTCTTCACCGTCGGCTCGCTCACACCCATCCGCTCGGCGATCTGCTTGTTCCCCAGCCCGCTCACCAGGTGCCCCAGCGTCTCCCGCTCCCGCGCGCTCAGCGGCTTCTCCAGCGCCGCCGCCTGCGCGCGGGGCGCTCCCGGCCCTGCCGTCCCTACGGGCGCAGTGAAGGCGCTGCCCAGGCTGCTCAACCCCCGCGCCACCGCCTCCCAACTAACCGGCTTCTGGTAAAACGCCACCGGCGCGCGCCCTGCCGCCACCCGCACGTCGGACGCCGCCGCCGCGGGCCACAGCACCGCACGCCAGTCTAGCGATGGCCCCTCCCCATCCTCCGGCAGGTCCAGCAGCAGCACATCGAACGACCCCCGCTGCTCCGCCACCCGCGACTCGCTCGTGGTGAACGTGGCGATGAACCCCTGGCGCGCCAGGTACCTCGCGATCGCCCCCGCCAGGGCGCGCCGCGTAGACAACACCCCCACGCGCGGCGCTCCCTGAAGCGCTCCTGTTTCGCTATCACCGTGCATCGGCGCGGAGTATAGCATGCGCTGCCCCTTCGCTTGCCCAAAGAAAGCGGGGTTGCTATAATGTGCGCGTCGGAACACGGGTTTTCGTTGGCTTTTGAAAGTGGGTGACCCCCACTTTCTTTGTTCAAGGGGCAAGAAAAGCGCCCCAGCGAAAGGGGGGAATAGGGTCATGAAGAGCGAGTTTCTCATCGCCATCACCCAGCTCGCCGCTGAGCGGAACCTCCCCCGCGATATCGTCCTCAACGCTGTGGAAGCGGCGCTCATCTCCGCCTTCAAGAAAGACCGCCTCGCCGATTGCGACCTCGCCGTGCGCATCTCCAGCGCCACCGGCGAGGTCCACGTCTACGCCCGCCGCACCGTCGTCGCCGACGAAGCGTTTGAGAACGATAAGATCCATCTGAAGCTGGCGGACGCCAGAAAGCTCAAGCCGGACATCGAGCTGGGCGGCATCTTGGAAGAAGAGGTCACCCCCGCCAACGCCGGGCGCATCGCCGCGCAGACCGCCAAGCAAGTGGTCATGCAGCGCCTGCGCGAGGCCGAGCGCGATATCGTCTTCACCGAATACTCCGGCAAAGAGAACGCCCTTCTCTCCGCCGTGGTGCAGCGCTTTGAAGGCCGCAACGTCATCGTCGACCTTGGCCGCGCGGAAGCGCTCCTCCCCGCCTCCGAGCAAGTGCAATCGGAGCGCTACCGGCCCGGGCAGCGCATCAAGGTGCTCGTGCTGGAAGTGGGCAAAACCACCAAGGGCCCGCAGATCCTCGTGTCGCGCACCCACAAGGACGTCCTGCGGCGCCTCTTTGAGTTGGAGGTCCCGGAAATCTTGAACGGCGCCGTGGCCATCAAGGCCATCGCCCGCGAGCCCGGCTTCCGCTCCAAAATCGCCGTCACCGCGCTGCAAGACCGCGTGGACCCCGTGGGCTCCTGCGTCGGCCTGCGCGGCATCCGCATCCAGAACATCGTCAACGAGATGCATGGCGAGAAGATTGACGTCCTCGAATGGTCCGAAGCTCCCCACACCTTCATCGCCCGCGCCCTCGGCCCTGCGCAGGTGATGCACGTGGTCATCAAGCCCGAAGAAAAGACCGCCATCGTCATCGTACCTGACCGCCAGCTCTCCCTCGCCATCGGCCGCGAAGGGCAAAACGCCCGCCTCGCCGCCAAGCTCACCGGCTGGCGCATTGATATCAAGTCCACCACGGAAGCCGAGGCGCAGAAGATAGACCTCACGCCTCCCCCTGCGGAGATCGCCGAGCGCCTGGCCGCGGCTGCCCGCCTGGCCGCACCCGCGCGTCGCGGCGCGGCGCCCGCCACCCCCGCTCCATCTCCCGCGCCTGTAGCCCAGGATGCGGCATCCACCGTTGCCGAGCCGCCTTCGCTGACGGATGCCGAAGAGCCCGCGCCCGCCGCGGCAGAGGTTGAGGCCCCCTCGCTCGCCGAGGCGCTTGCCAAGGAAGAGACCTGGAAAGTCGTGCCCCAGACGCAGCGTGGCGGCATCCGCTTCGCCGAAGATATTCTCGACCGGCGCGGCGGCGGCAGGCGCAAGGGCGGCCGCGATGACCGCGAAAGCGCTACCCCTAAGAAAGCCAAGCGCGGCGGCGGCAGCAGCAAACAGTTCAGCGTCGAGCCGGAGGAATAGCCCAGGCATGCATCCCCCCAAGCACATACCCCTGCGCCGTTGCGCCTCCTGCGCATCCCAGGCGCCTAAACGTGACCTCCTGCGTATCGTCCGCACCCCGGACGGCGCCCTCCTGCTGGATGCCCGCGGCAAGGCTGCCGGGCGGGGCGCCTATTTATGTAAGAAGCCCGCGTGCTGGGATTTCGCCCTCAAGAAGGACCGCCTCGCGCGCGCCGTGAAGGCAGAGCTGGCCCCCGCACAGCGCGCCGCGCTGCTCCAAGCCCTGCGACTCCACGCGGTAGAGGTGGCAGCATGAGCCCGCAACGCAGGTACGCATCCCGCTCCGGCGGCGGCAAGCGCCGCAGCGGCCCCCGCCGCAGCGCTGAAGATACCTCCCAGGGACCCGTCGTCCAGGAGGTCGCCCGTCCTCCCGGCGGCCCCGTCCACGTCCCCGACACCATCGCCGTCTCCGAGTTGGCCAGTCGCCTCGGACTCTCCGGCATTGAGGTCATCAAGCAGCTCATGCGCAACGGCGTCATGGCCTCTCTGACCCAGGTCGTGGACTTTGACACCGCCGCTCTCGTCGCCCGCGATTTCAACTTCCAGCCCGTCCGCAAAGCCGTGGCGGAGAAGCCGCACGATCTGCATGCTGTCCACGAGCAGGCTCAGCTTGAGTCTATGGAAGAGACAGCCACCCTCGTTCCCCGGCCGCCTGTGGTCACCATCCTCGGCCACGTAGACCACGGCAAGACCACCCTGCTTGACGCCATCCGTAAGACCAAGGTTGCCGAAGGCGAAGCCGGCGGCATCACCCAGCACATCGGCGCCTACCAGGTGATGGAGCGCGGCCGGCCTATCACCTTCCTTGATACTCCCGGCCACGCCGCCTTCACCGCCATGCGCGCCCGCGGCGCACGCGGCGCGGACATCGCCGTCCTCGTCGTCGCCGCTGATGACGGCATCATGCCCCAGACCATTGAAGCCATGGATCACGCCCGCGCCGCCGGCGTCCCCATCATCGTCGCCATCAACAAGGTGGACAAGCCGGAAGCCGACGTGAATCGCGTCAAGACCCAACTCACGGAGCACAGCCTCGTCCTGGAAGAGTTCGGCGGCCAAGTCATCGGCGTCCCTCTCTCCGCCAAGACCGGCCAGGGCATCTCCGACCTCCTGGACAACATCCTCGTCGTCGCTGAGGTCGCCGAACTCAAGGCCAACCCCAACCGGCCCGCTCTCGGCGTCATCGTGGAAGCCCACGTAGACCGCCATCGCGGCCCCGTCGCCTCCATCCTCGTGCAGAACGGCACCCTCCACGTCGGCGACACCATCGTCGCCGGCGAAGCCTGGGGCCGCATCAAGGCGCTTTACGATGACGCAGGCCGGCGCGTGCGGGAAGCCCCGCCGTCCATGCCCGTGGAGGCCCTCGGCCTCTCCACTCTGCCCCAGGCCGGCGACTCCGTCGTCGCTTTTGCCGATGACAAAGAGGCGCGGGAGTTCGTCCAGAAGCGCCAGCGCGAGCGTGAGCTGCGCCCCGCCTACGTCGCCCGCGCCCCCATCCTGGAAGAGCTGGCCCAGCAAGCCGGCGCAGCCCAGATGCGCGAGCTGCCCCTCATCATCAAGACAGACGTCCAGGGCTCCATCGAGCCCGTGAAGAACGCCGTGGAGCGCCTCTCCACGCCGGACACCCGCGTCCGCGTCCTCCACGCCGCCGCAGGCTCCATCAACGAATCTGATATCCTCCTCGCCGTTGCATCCCACGCACTCGTCGTCGGCTTCAACGTCCAGCCCCAGCAGGGTGCCCGCTCCATGGCGGCAGCCGAGGGTGTGGAGATCCGCGTCTACAGCATCATCTATAACCTCGTGGACGAGATTGAAGCCGCCCTCAAAGGCATGCTCACACCTGCCTCCAAGGAAGTGGTGGACGGCCACGCGGAAGTCCGCGCCGTCTTCACCCTGGGCAAGCGCGGCAAGGTTGCCGGCTGCTACGTCACTGACGGCAAGATCGTCCGCAACGGCCAGGCGCGTCTCAAGCGCGGCGGCAAGGTCATTGCTGAAGGCCCTGTCGAATCCCTCAAACGCTTCAAGGATGACGCCCGCGAAGTCACCACCGGCCTGGAGTGCGGCATCACCATCGCCGGCGCGAACGATTACGCCGTAGGCGATATCATCGAAGCCTTCCGCATGCAGCAGGTCCCCCGGTAGTCTTCTCTTCGCCGTCCGGAAAGGCCGTCCCCGCCATGCCCTCACGCAGGCAGAGCCGCATCAACGAGCTTTTGCGCGATGAAATCAGCGATCTCATCCGCCGCGAGGTCAACGACCCCCGCCTCGCCACCGTAGTGAGCATCACAGAGATCAAAGTCTCCCCAGACCTCTCCTCCGCGCAAGTGTACGTCAGCATCCTGGGCGATGATGCGGAGAAGAAGCTGACCCTGGAAGGCCTGATCGCCGCGGGTCCCTTTCTCCGCCGCCGCCTTATGGACAACGTCGCCCTGCGGCACATGCCCCACCTCTCCTTCCACCTGGATGACCGCATAGAAGAAGGCGCGCGCATCCTCGCCCTGCTCAAGGAAAATGAAGACGCCGCGCGCCGCCAGGCTGAGGAACGCCGCCCCCCCCTCAGCCCAAGGGGCACAGACGAAGACTAGCCGGGGAGCGCCCGCCATGGATGGCATCCTCAACCTGCACAAGCCGCCTGGCCCCACCTCATTTGATATGGTGCGCATGGCCCGTCGCGTCTTCCAGCAGCGCCGTGCCGGCCACGCCGGCACCCTTGACCCCGCCGCCTCCGGCGTCCTCCCCCTCCTCCTCGGCCAGGCCACCCGCGTCAGCGAATATCTCCTCACCTCTGACAAAGACTACCTCGCCACCGTCCGCCTGGGCATCGTCACGGACACCTATGATGCCGAGGGCGCACCCGTCGCCGCGCGCGACCCTTCCAGCGTCACCCGCGACCAGGCGGACGCCGCGCTGGCAAACTTCCGAGGCGCCATCCAGCAGACGCCTCCCATGTACAGCGCCCTCAAGCGCGGCGGCGTCCCGCTGTACAAACTCGCCCGCGCCGGCATCGAAGTGGACCGCGCCCCGCGCCAGATCACCTTCCACCGCCTCGTCATCACCGATTGGTCGCCGCCGCTCCTCACCCTGGAGATCACCTGCAGCCACGGCGCCTACATCCGCTCCCTGGCCCACGATCTCGGCCAGGCTCTGGGCTGCGGCGCCCACCTGCACGCCCTCACCCGCACCCGCGTCGGCCCCTTCACCCTCGCCGCGGCCACAACCGTGGAGGCTCTCTTCCACGCCGCCCATAGCCAGACGCTGGAGCATGATCTCTGGGCGCTCGATTGGCCCATGCTCGCCATGCCCGCCGCCATCCTTGACCCGGAAGACGTCCGCTCCCTGCGCTACGGCCAGCCCCTTCCCATCGCATCCCAAGCCCCGGCCATCGCCCACGACGCTCCCTGCCGCGCCTACGATCTCGATGGCGCGCTCGTCGCCATCCTCGCCTGCGACCAGCCTGCCGGCGCCTGGCGGCCATCCAAGGTCTTCCCCCCCGCTGAGGCCGCGCCCCTCTCCGCTCCCGTTGACCAATAAGGTACGATAAGGTGCCTCACTTCCAAGCGCAAAGGGAACGGATGAAAATCGGCCTGGTTTCCCCCTATGATTGGGCCCACCCCGGCGGCGTCGCCAATCACATCCGCAACCTCTCTGATCAGTTCCGCGCCATGGGCCATCGCACCGTGATCATCGCCCCCTCCTCCAAGCGCGCCTCCGAGCTGAACACCGATAATCTCGTCGTCATCGGCAGGCCCGTGCCCCTTCCCCTCGGCGGCTCCGTAGCCCGCATCACCCTCTCCTTTCACCGCGCCCCTCAAGTGCGCGCGTTGCTGGAAAGCGAAGAGTTTGACGTGCTCCATATCCACGAGCCCCTCCTCCCCGCGCTGCCCCTCTGGGTGCTGCGCTACTCCAAGACGCTCAACATCGGCACCTTCCACCTTTACCATAGCAACGCCCGCGGCTACCGCGCCTGGCGGCCGGTGCTCAAGCGATGGGAACCCAACATCCACGGGCGCATCGCCGTCTCCCGCCCCGCCGCGGAGATCGTCGCCAAATCCTTCCCCGGTGACTACGCCATCATCCCCAACGGCATAGACCTCGCCCACTTCAGCGCTGACGTCCCTCCCTTCGATCGTTTCAACGACGGCAAGATCAACATCCTCTTCGTCGGCAGAATGGAGAAGCGCAAGGGCCTGCGCCACCTCCTCGCCGCCTACAGCCGCATCAAATGGGAGTTTCCCGATACGCGACTCATCGTCGTCGGCCCCGGCAAGCCGGACGCCGCCTCCGAGCGCGTCCTCGGCGAACGCGACCTGCGCGATGTCGTCTTCGCCGGGGGCGTGGACTACGCCGACCTGCCCCGCTACTATCGCAGCGCGGACATCTTCTGCTCCCCGGCCACCGGTGGCGAATCCTTCGGCATCGTCCTCCTCGAGGCAATGGCCGCGGGCAAGCCCGTGCTGGCCTCAGACATCCCCGGCTACGCCACCGTGGTGCAGCACGGCGTCCAGGGCCTGCTCGTCGCGCCTCAAAATGAAGAACGCCTTGCCGAAGCCCTGGTGCAGCTCATCAACGACCCCGCCCTGCGCCGCCGCCTCGGCGATCGCGGCCGCGATCACGCCCAAAACTATAGCTGGAAACGCATCGCCGTCCAGGTCATGGACTTCTACGGAAAGTGCCAGGCCAGGCGGGAGGAGCAACGCCGCGCAAGGACACTCCCATGACCTCTGCCAACTCCAACAACGTCCCTAGCGCTGAAGCATCGCGGCAGCGACTCAAGATCGTCGCCACACGCTACCTCGTCAGCCCCATCGTCCGCGTGCTCGTGGCCCTGCGCGTCACCCCGGACACGCTCACCTGGCTCGGCCTTGCCGGCGGCGGCGGCGCGGCGGCCCTCCTCTGGAGCGGCCACTGGGTCTGGGGCGGCGTCGCCGTCCTCGCCAGCTCCGCGCTGGACATGCTGGATGGCGCGCTGGCACGAGCCACCGGCGCCGCCTCCAAGTACGGCGCCCTGCTCGATTCCACCCTGGACAGGGTGGGCGAAGCCGTCATCCTCTTCGGCATGCTCGGCTACTACGCCCGCCGCGGCGATACAGAAGAGACGCTCCTCCTCTTCGCTGCCGTCGTCGGCTCCGGCCTCGTCAGCTACGTCAAAGCCCGCACGGAAGGCCTGGGCATCCCCTGCAACGTCGGCCTCGTCACCCGGCCGGAGCGCATCATCATCCTCGGCACGGGCCTCCTCGCCGGCCACATCGCCACAGTAATCGCCCTCTACCTCATCACCGTCCTCAGCTTCGTCACCGCCGCGCACCGCTTCCTCGATGCCGGCCGCCGTGCCCGCCAAGCCTGATCGCTAGCGCTGGGCCTGCACCACCACGTGCGCCGGGCTCAGCCGGCAGCACCACCGTCGCTAGCGCGGAAACAGCACCACGTGCACCGGGCGCAGCCGCAGCCGCACACGGTCGCCTGCGTGATACACCCCCATCGCCGGCGTCACGCTCCGCACCGTCGCCCCGGAGTCCAGCCGCAGCGAATAGCGGTTGTACGCCCGCTTGAACTCCCGGTCCAGCACCACCCCCTCGCCGGGGCCGTCATCGCAGATCTCCACATCGTCGGGGCGCAGCATCATCTCCACCGCGCCTTCCGGCGGCGACCCCTCATATCCGAACCTTCCTAGCTCCGTCACCACCGCGTTGTCCTGCACCTCCACCGGCAGAAAGTCCGCCTGCCCCACAAACCCCGCCACAAACCGCGTCGCCGGGCGGTGGTAGATATTATCCGGCGTATTCAATTGCTCCTGCCGCCCCGCGCGCATCACCAGGATACGGTCTGCCAGGGCAAACGCCTCCTCCTGGTCGTGCGTCACCATAATCGCCGTCGCCCCCGTACGCGTGAGGATCGCCTTCACCTCCCGCCGCGTCTGTGATCGCAGGCCCGCGTCCAGGCTGGCGAACGGCTCGTCCATCAGCACCACGGAGGGCCTTGGCGCCAGCGCCCGCGCCAGCGCCGCCCGCTGCTGCTGCCCGCCGGAAAGCGCATGCGGGTACCGCTCGCCGAACTCCGTCATAGACACCAGCTCCAGCATCTCCCGCACCCGCTCCGCCTTCTCCGCGCGCCCCCTGCCCCGCAGCCCGTAGGCCACGTTCTGCCGCACCGTCAGATGCGGGAACAAAGCGAACTGCTGGAACACCATCCCCAGCCCCCGCCGCTCCGGCGGCACCCACGCCGTAGCCGAAGCCACCACCGCATCCCGTATCCGCACCTCCCCCGCGTCCGGCGCCTCGAACCCCGCCAGCAGCCGCAGCGTCGTCGTCTTGCCGCAGCCGCTGGGGCCCAGCAGCGCCAGCGTCTCCCCTTCGTTCACCGCAAACGAAAGTTCCTGCACCGCCTCGTCCACCGCGCCGAGGTACGTCTTGGACAAGCCGGCCACCGTGATGACCGGCCTCCTCGCCTTCTGTTGCGACACCCCCGCCGCGTGCGTCACCGCCACTCCCTGCCGACTTTCCCCCAGCCTATCACGCGTCACCCCCCCTTGGCGAACCGTTATCCCCGGCCATCGTGCGCACGCTCCCGCCACAGCAATATGGCCACGGGGACCAACGACACGCCGATCAACAGCAGCGCAGGCACCGCCGCCTTGGAAAAGAACCCAATGTCCGCTGCCGACCATACCTCGGTCGCCAGCGTCTTGAACCCCAGCGGGCTGAGCAGCAGCGTCGCCGGCAACTCCTTCATCGCCGTGAGAAACACCAGCGCCGCGCCCACCGCGATCCCTGACCGCATCAGCGGCAGCGTCACCGTCGCCAGCACCTCCAGCGGCGACCGTCCCAGGCTGCGCGCCGCCTCCTCCACCGCGGGGTTCACTTGCAGCAGCGACGCCCGCAGCGCCCCCACCGCCATGGGCAGGAACAGCACCACATAGGCCAGCACCAGCATGAACAGTGTTTGATACAGCGGCGTGGCGAAGTTCGCCCCAAAGAACACCAGCGCCAGCGCCACCACAATCCCCGGCATGGCAAATCCCAGGTACGCCGCTGCTTCCAGCACCCGCACGTGACGCCGCGGGAAACGCACCGCCAGAATCGCCACCGGCAGCGCCGCCATCACCGCGGCGCCTGCCGCCAGCCCCGCGGCGTACACCGCATGCGCCGCCGCCGTCCCCACGAAGCCGATCTCCACGTGATGCGCCAGCCCCTGCGCCAGCCAATACAGCAGCACGGACGCCGGGATGCCCAGCGCCACCAGCACCAGCAGCGCCGTCAGGGCGAACGCCGGCCAGCGCCACCGGCCCAGATGGGCCACGGGCGGGCGGCGCGCCGTGCCTGACCCCACGCTGTAATAGCGCGCACGGCCCCGCAGTTGCTGCTCCCACGCCACCAGGGCGATGCCCAGCGCCACCAGCACCAGCGCCAGCACCGCCGCCAGCGTGCGGTCGAACGACCCCTCATATTGCAGATAGATCACGCGCGTGAAGGAGTTGAACCGCAGCAGCGACACCGCGCCGAAATCACTGAGGGTGTACAAGGCAACCAGCAGCGCGCCGGCGCCGATGGCCGGACGCAACTGGGGCAGCGTCACCCGCAGAAAGGTCTCTCCGGTTCCGTGGCCCAGGCTGCGGCTTGCCTCCTCCTGCGCCGGGTCAAGCCCCGCCATCGCCGCGCGAATGGAGAGGAGCACATAGGGATAAGAGAAAAGCGATAGCGCCAGCCACGCGCCGGGAAACCCATAGATCTCCGGCAGCCGGTCCACCCCCAGCGGCTCCAGCGCCTGTTGCGCCAGCCCCTTGGGGCCCAGCGCGGACACCAGGGCGAACCCGCCGATGTAGCTCGGAACCACCAGCGGCAGCACCGTCAGCACGCTCCACACACGCTTCCCCGGCATGTCCGATCGCGTCGTCAGCGACGCCAGCGGCACGGAAATCGCCACCGCCGTCGCCGTCACCGCCGCCGCCAGCAGAACCGACCTGCCCAGCACCCGCAACGTCTGCCACCGCGCCAGCAGGTCCAACGCATCGCCGCCCGCATCAAACGTCCGCAGCGCCAGGTACACCAGCGGCAACGCCACCGCCCCCGCAACGATGATAGCAGGGATCATCAGCATCGCCGGCGCGGCCAGGCTGGCCCGTACGAATGGCCCTCTGCGCCGCCGCATGCGCATGCGCTGTTGTGTCCTCCAGCCCTGTGCCATGTCCCCTCACGCCCGAATCTTCCGGCGCTCTCTCTCCTGTCCTAGCCCCTTTTCGCGCCCTCGCACACGGATGAGGTAGTGTAGACATAGTAATTTGCTACGTCAACACAACCTTTCGCGCTCCACGCCCGGCTGCTTAAGCAGAGCAGTGATTGCAACTGGTTCACACCACCCTGCGGCGCATGGGGGCGCGGTCCGGCATCTTGCGGCCGCGTGCCCTGGCATGTCCTGGCAGCGTGCATTGACAAAATCGCCCGCTATACATATGCTTCGCGAAATGGTACGTCTACTACCAGCGCCGGGGTGGAGCCGGACACGGCTCGCGGCGCAGCAGGAAGAGGTTGGATGACAGCCCTGCGAAAGACCATCGGGCACATCTTCGTTGCTTATCTGGAGCGGTGGCTCACCCTCCAGCAACTGCGCCAGGACGCCGTGACGCCCGTGCCGCGCCCGGACCGCAAGCCCGGTTTCGCCATGGTCTGCGGCCGCTGCGCCGCCAAACGCGCCCAGCGCGCCTGACCGCTCCCTCCCCCGCTTCCCGTTTCCGCCCCGCGCGGCTCTGATTCTTGGGCCTGCCGGTCATCCGCGCCCCCACCTCAGCCCCCTCGCGCCTGCGCCGTTACCCTAGAGCGGGTTCACCATAATCCGCGGCGCAACCTGCAAGCCGATCACCACTTCCTTCCCCTCCACCTCCAGCGTCATCGTGCCCTTGTACGGCGCCGCCTCCACTACCTTCACCCGCTGCCCCCGCACCACCTTGCTCTCCACCAGATACTGCACCAGGCGCGGGTCGTCTTCGGGGATCCGCTCCACCGTGGCCTCTTTGCCCGGCTTGACCTTCCCCAGCGGCTGCGAATCCGGCGGCGGCTCGTAGCCGCTCCCGGGGATGGGATGTCCGAATGGGCAGGTCGCCGGGTTCCCCAGACGCTCCACCAGCCTGCGCTCCAGCTCTGGTGAAATGGCGTGTTCCAGCCGGTGCGCCTCCGCGTGCACCTGGTGCAACGGCATCTGCAACATGTCCACCAGCAACCGTTCCGCCAGCTGATGCCGCCGCATCACCGCCACCGCCAGCTCATGCCCCCGGCTGGTAAACACGATCTCCTTGTTCCCCTTGACCTCCACCAGCCCATCGCGCTTCATGCGACGGATCATCCCCGCCACAGACGCCAGCGACGTTCCCAGGTGCTCCGTGGACGGCGACGACGCCAGCTGCTCCGCCACCCGCGTGATCGTCGGCGATGCGCCGGAAGACTCCTCGCGCAACATGTACAGCGTAATGAGATAGTTCTGCGCCAGCGCGGACACTTCGGCGTCCGCGGGCTTGAGAGCAGTCTTTCCTCGTGCAGGCATCGCGCGCACCTCTGCCGCTAGGCTTCCATCTGCCGTTGCCCGCAGTATACCAGGGCGCCGCGCCGTAGCAGCATGCAACGCCGCGCCTGGAAGAGGCCAAGCCCCGCATGAGAGCAATCGCTTGTCTCGGCGACAACCGAGCAAGCCCGGCGCGACTAGACCGCCGCCGCCGTCTGCTCCTGCGCCTTGGCGATGACGACGAACTCATTGAACGCCGCCACGTCCCGCACCGCCAGGTCCGCCAGCAGTTTGCGATTCGTCTCCACGCCCGCCAGCTTCAGCCCCGCGATAAACCGGCTGTAGGTGATGTCCTGCAGACGCACCGCGGCGTTGATCCGCGCGATCCACAGCTTGCGCATGTCGCGCTTCCGCTCGCGCCGGTGGCGATAGGCGTAGGTGCCCGCCTTGAGAAACGCTTCGTGGGCGCGGCGAAAGAGTGCGTGCTTGCTATCGCGCTGCCCCTTGGAAACCTTGAGCAGTTTCTTATGTCGCGCTCTGGCGGCAACGCCGCGTTTTACTCTAGCCACGGGTGAACTCCGATCTGGGTTTCGTCTGCGCGCGCGGCGTGTTAGTGAGAAACGCCCGGCAACAGGCTGGCAATCCGCTCAACGTCCGCCTTGTGCACGGGAAGCTTATTATCGTACAGCCGCTTCGTCGCCTTCGGCTTCGTGCGGCGCAAGTGGCTCTTGTGGCCCTTCGTCCGCAGCAGCTTCCCCGTCGCGGTGACGTGAATGCGCTTCTTCGCGCCCTTGTGCGTCTTAAGTTTTGGCACCGGCTCTCTCCTGTGGCGGCGCTGCCGCAGCCGGGCGCTTGTTGCCCGCCGGCGCCAGCACCATCGTCATTGACCGCCCCTCCATCGAGGGCGCTTTCTCCAGCTTCGCCTGCTCCGCCAAGGACTCCGCCACGCGCCGCATCAGCGCCATGGCGAACTCCGGATGCGTGATCTCCCGTCCCCGGAACTGCACCGTCATCTTGACCTTGTGCCCCTCTTCCAGGAACTCCCGCACCATCTTCGACTTGAATGCAATATCGTGCTCGCCAATGCGGGGGCGCATGCGCACCTCCCGCAACTCCACGTTCTTCTGCCCCTTCCGCGACTCGCGTTCCTTCTTCGACTGCTCATACCTGAACTTACCGTAGTCCAGGATACGGCACACCGGCGGATCGGCGTTCCCCGCCACCTCCACCAGGTCCAGTCCCTGGTCATAGGCGGACTTCAGCGCATCGGAGAGCGTGAGCACGCCCAACTGCTCCCCTTCGTTGCCGATGAGCCGGACCTCGCGGGCGCGAATCCGGTTGTTTATGCGATAGTCACGGGCTATGGCGGTGTACCCTCCGTCCCGAAAGTTCACCCAAAACGACAGTTGCGACTATACCATACTCCAGATAACGCGTCAAAGAAAAAGACCGAGTCCCACTCCCCCTATCGCCGCTCCCGCGCCAGCGTCTGCATCTCCCCCACCACCTCGGCCACCGGCCTCGCCCCCTGGTTCTCCCCCGTCCGCAGCCGCACCGCCACCGCCTGCGCCTCCTGCTCCTTATCCCCCACCACCAGCATATACGGCGTCTTCTGCACCTGCGCCTCGCGAATCTTCAGGTTCATCCGCTCGCTGCGCCCATCCACCCTTGCCCGCAGCCCTGCCGCCCCCATCTGCTGCGCCACGCCGTCCGCGTACGGGATGTGCCGGTCCGCGATAGGGATTACCACCGCCTGCACCGGCGACAGCCACAGCGGCAGCGCCCCCCCCGTATGCTCGATCAAGATGCCCATGAACCGCTCGATGGAGCCCAGCCACGCGCGGTGGATCACCACCGGCCGCACCCTGCTCCCGTCCTCCGCCACATACTCCAGCTCGAACCGCTCCGGCAGCGAGTAGTCCAACTGCAACGTCCCCATCTGCCACTCGCGCCCGATGGCATCCTTCACCAGAAAATCCAGCTTCGGCCCGTAGAACGCGCCCTCTCCCGGCGCCACCGCGAACGCCAGCCCGTTGCTCGTCAGCGCGCGCTCCAGCGCCTCTTCCGCCGCGTCCCACATCGCATCCGTCCCCACGCGCTTCTCCGGCCGCAGCGACAGGCGGATGCTGATCTCCCCAAAGCCGAACATCTTGTACGTCTCGGCAAACTGCTTCAGGAATACTGTGATTTCCTGTTGGATCTGATCCGGCCGGCAGAATAGATGCGCGTCGTCCTGCGCGAAGCTCCGCACCCGCGTCAGCCCGTGCGTCACCCCCGAGCGTTCGTAGCGGTGCAGCCGCGCAAAGTCGGCATACCGCACCGGCAGGTCGCGGTACGAATGCATGCGTGAGGCGTACATCACCGCATGGCTGGGGCAGTTCATCGGCTTGATGCCGAACTCCCGCTCATCCACGTCCACCAGGAACATATTCTCGATATAGTTGTCGTAATGGCCGGAGCGCTTCCACAGGTCGGTGGAAAAAATCTGCGGCGTGATCACTTCCTGGTAGCCGTGCAGGGTATTCAGCCCGCGCACATACGCCACCAGCTCGTTGTACACTAGCGCCCCCTTGGGCAGGAAGAACGGGCTCGCCGGCGCCACCGGATCGAAGATAAAAAGCTCCAGCTCCCGCCCCAGCTTACGGTGGTCGCGCTTCGCCGCCTCCTCCAGCATCGTCAGATGCCGCTCCAGCGCGTCTTTGGATTCGAACCCCGTGCCGTAGATCCGCTGCAACATCGCTTTGTGCTCATCGCCCCGCCAGTACGCCCCCGCCACGTTCAGCAGCTTGAACGCCTTGATCTCCCCCACGCGCTGCACATGCGGCCCCTCGCACAGGTCGGTGAACGCCCCGTGGGAGTACGTCGTGATGCGCTCCCCTGCGGGAATATCGTCAATCGTCTCCAGCTTGTACGGGTTGCCGGCGAACTGCCGTTTCGCCTCCTCCCGGCTCACCTCGCTGCACACGAACGGCGCGTCCGCAGCCACGATCTCCCGCATCTTCTCCTCGATGCGCACCAGGTCCTCCGGCGTCAGCGGACGCGGCAGCTCGATGTCGTAATAAAACCCCTCCTCCGTGGGCGGGCCGTGGGTCAGCTTCGCCCCAGGAAAGAAGGAAACCACCGCGTCCGCCATCACATGCGCGGCGGAGTGGCGGATGCGCTGGCGCTGCGCCAGGACGTCGTCCTTGCTGCTGCCCCTGCTGCCGGTAGGAGATATACTCATATCGTTCGATTATACCTGGAACCGCCGCGCCCTCGCGAGCTTTCCCACCCCCGCTCCGCCGTCCCGCAGCCCCGCCACAGGCCCCTTTACACTGGGCATACAATGGGCACGTCATCACGGGGCACGTCATCACCAGCCACCACGCAACGCCACCAGGAGGCGCCACCGACATGAAGGCCTACATCCTCATTGAAGCCACCATTGGCCGGGCGCGGGAGGTCTCTCGCGCCGTCAAGTCAGTCCCTGGCGTGCGGGAAAGCTACCTCATCATGGGCCCGTACGATGTTGTCGCCATCGTGGAAGGCCTCGATGCCAGCGCGGTGGGCAACACCGTCACCGGCGCCATCCACAAGGTCCCCGGGATCTCCCGCACCGTCACCTGCCTCGCCGTCGGCATCCAGTAGCAGCGTCCGCGTTACTTCGCGGTGCGCCCCCCGTCCAGCGGCACGATCGCCCCCGTCAGCGGCCCCGTGTCGTCCGCCGCCAGGTGCAGCGCCGTGCGAGCCACCTCCATCGCCGTCGCCTGCCGCGTCACGCCCGTCGGCGCCTCGTAATACTTGGGGAAGTTCAGCCCCGGCGGAGGCGCCGAAAGCCCCTTGGCCAGTGGCGTCTCCACGCTCCCGGGCGCCACCGCGTTCACCCGCACATTGAACGGCCCCAGTTCGTTGGACAAGAGCCGCGTCAGGTTCACCACCCCCGCCTTGCTGGCGACATACGACGCCATGCCCACGGCGTGCCCCTGCAACCCGCTGACGGACGCCGTGATCACAATCGCCCCGCTCCGCTGGCGCTTCAGGTGAGGGATGACATACTTGCAGCTCAAAAATACCCCCGTGAGGTTGATGGACAGCACACGGTCCCACTCCTCCTCCGGCAAGTCCTCAAGGTAGGCGAACGAATGCGGCGCCCGCTGCAGCACCCCGGCATTCGCCCACAGAATGTCCACCTTGCCGAACGCCTCCAGGCACGCCGCCGCCATCGCCTGCACCTCCGCTGACTTCGACACGTCCGTCCCCACGGCGATCGCCCTCCCGCCCGCCGCCGTCACCGCCGCCGCCGTCTCCCGCGCCGCACTCTCCCGCGCGTCCGCCGCTACGATCGCCGCCCCCTCCTGAGCGAACAGCTCCGCCCCCGCGCGGCCTATCCCCGACCCTGCTCCTGTGATAATCGCCACCTTCCCCGCCAGCCGTCCTGCCATGCCCGTCCTCCTGTCCATCTCCCGTTAGCAACTTCCTGACCGGCATCCCGCTGCGCTCTTCGATGCTATTGTGACGCAACTGATACTCTTCCCTGCGTTTTGCCGAATTGCGCCACTTCACATCAGGCCCCCGCTCACGCACTATGAGATAACCTCGTGCTGGCGCAGGTCTACCAGTCCACCAACGTCGGCACGGGGCCTTTTTTATCTACCCTTGGCAGGCAGTCCGAGAAACTCCCGCACCGCGGCGGCAAACGCCTCCGGCCTGTCGCCGGGCACCGTATGCCCCGCGCCCGCGATCTCCACCAGCGCACACTGCCGCATCGCCTGCTGCATGCGCCGCGCGGCGTCCCCCGCCAGCACATCGCTCTCCATCCCCCGCACCAGCAGCGTGGGCGCGCCGATCTTCCGCACCGCGGGCCACAGGTCGGGCTGCGGCTTCGCCTCGCGGCCGCGTCTTCCATACCGTGGATCGTTCTTCCACGTCCAGCGCCCGTCCGGCAATTGCCGCAGATGCCAGCGCAGGCGCTCCCGCAACTGCTCCACGCTGCGACGCGGGTTGAACTCGTGCGCCCGCTCGATAAACGCATCGAACGTGGACAAAATATCCGCCTTGCGACGAAAACTTTGGATCGCCTTGCCGCCGCGCTGCATCGTCTCCGGGCCGATGTCCACCACCACCAGCCGCTCGATCTGCTCCGGGTGCAACGCGGCATACGTCAGTGCGTTCCTGCCCCCCATGGAGAGGCCCGCCAGCACAAACCGGCGCAGACCCGCCTGCTGCACAAAGCCACCGATGTCCCCCATGTGCGCCCGCGTCGTATAGATCGCGCCCTTCGACCAGTCGCTATCGCCGTGGCCCCGCTGGTCCAGCGCCATCACATGGTAGTCCTTCCGCATCGCCAGAGAAAACTCGTCCCAGGAGTGCGCGTCCTGCCCGCCGCCGTGCAGCAACAGCATGTCCGGCTTGCCCTTCGGCGCCCCCCAATCCAGATAATGCAGGCGCAACCTGCCCACAGTGACGGAGCTGTCCTGGAACGCGGCCATGCAGCCTCCTTGCGGTGCGGCGTATGCGGGCGATGATACCCGTGCGCCCTGCCGGGCGCTACCCCCGTCCATGAACCCCCTCGCCCCGCCGCGCCTGATTTGTGGCCCTACCGGCCTTGCACCCCCGTACCCGGCGCCGCCAGCACACGCCCGCTACTCCCTGCGCCGCACCGTCCCCGTCGGGCCTTCGCCCGGCGCCGCCAGCGCCGGCCAGCGATGCGCCACCTCACGAGCGATCGCCTCCATCGCCTCCTCCAGCGCAAACGGGTCGTCCTTCGCCGCAGAACTCACCGCCAGCGGCTGCCCCGGCGACGGCGGCCCTACCAGCCGCCGCAGCGCGATCCGCGTCTCCCCAATCACCCCTGACCGCTCCGTATACGTCGTGCGGTTCGCCATCCCCCCGCCGCCGCGCTGCTCCTCCCCCTTCGCCCCCGCCCAGTACGTCTCCCCCTCCACCTCCACCGTCACCAGCGCCCGCCTGCAACGCGTCGCCTTGGGAAAGAGCCAGATACCCACAAGCAACGGTACGGTGATGATCGAAAGCAGCAGCAGGCGCAGGTCCACCCACTCCTTCTCCTTCTTGGCGACGATCACCCCGCGGAAGTAGCTCACATCCCGCATCGGGCCCTGGCTGTCCTCCAGCGCCGATGCCGCCGTAAATCCCAGGTCCTCCAGCATCCCGCGCATGCCCGACAGCAGCTGGCGCGGGTGCCCCACCCGACCCTCCCAGCGCATGACCGGCACCGGCGTCGCCAGCGTCACTGCCTGCGCCGTCGCCTGCAGCTCTTCAAATGCGCTCACCTTCGCCGGACGCTCTGCGCGTTCCTTCCGCTCCCCGCGAGCGGCGCGCTTCGGTTTTTCCTCCGCCTCTTCCTCCCTCTCCTCGTCCCGCTCCTCGTCGTCCCGCGTCACAGCGCACCCTCCAGTGGATGCAGCACCAACCCCGTGGGCAGCTTCGGATGAAAATACGTCGACTTCGGCGGCAGCCGCTCACCCCTGTCGGACACCTCTCGCAGCGCCTCCATCGGCACGGCATGCGGCAGAAACGCCAGTTGAAATGCGCCGGTGTTCACCTGATGCACGGCATCGGCGGCGTCCTTGGAGAACGCCAGCAGCCCGCGATGCTCCGCCTCCTCCTCGTGCAGCCCCAGCGCCGGGCGCAGCAGCGCCTCACGGAACAGCGTCGTAGACAGGCTCGCCCACGCCCGCAAACGATTGCCTCCCGCGATCATGCCCACCGTCTCCGGGTTCCGCAGCCGCAGGCTCGTCCGCTGCGCTGCCTCTAACCCCCACACTTCAAACACCACGTCCGCCGCTCCCAAGCTGGCAAGCGCCGCCTCCGCCACCTCCACCGGCGGACACCAGCTCATGTTGTGCCGCACCGGCGTGAATGCCTTCTCCATCTGCGCTCGCAGCCGTCTCATCGCCGCCTCGTCCAGCCCCTTCAGCATCCGGTGATACGGCAGACTCAGCAACCCCGGGTCGTCAAAGGCGATCAGGGACGCCATCACAAAGTTCGCCGCGTCCCCCGCCGCCCTCGGCGACTCATCGCGGTACGCCAGCGCCGTCTCATAGCGGTGGTGCCCGTCGGCGATATACAACGACTCCCCCGCCAGCGACTCTTGTATCTTCCGCGTTGCCCCCGCGTCCGTCACCGGCCACGCCAGCAATCGCTCGCCCCCGCCTAGGTCCGCCGCCAGCGGCGGGGCCGCCCGTTGCGCCTCCGCCAGCGCATCGCCCACGCTTTTCGATTGGGCATACAGCAGCATCACCGGGCTGATATTCGTGTGCGTGGCCGCCATCAGCTTGAAGCGGTCCTCCTTCGGCCCCTTCCGCGTATCCTCGTGCGGCTTGATGCTCCCCTTGCCCAGCGGCTCCAGGCGCACCGCCGCCGTCAGCTCCATCCGCGCCATCGCCCGTCCCTGGTACACAAACTCATGCCGTATCACGTAATACGCCGGCACGCCTTCCCGCACCAGCGCCCCGTCCTTCCGCCACAACGCCAGCGTCCTTGCCGCCGTGGCGTACTCCTCAGCGGCGGCAGCTCGTTCCCCGTTCGCTGAAAGCTCGATCCGCACCGCGTTGTACGGGCTCGCCGCCAGCAGCCGCTGCCGCTCTGCCGGAGAAATAATGTCGTACGGCGGACACAGCGCCGGCCCCAGCGGGCCCGTCACCGCAGTGTTGAACCGCAGACCGTGAAACGGCCGCACATCGGCCATAGCTGTGCTCCAAGCGTTGGTGCTAGCCAGTATATCCGCGCCCCCGCGCAAGGGTCTATCCCTGCGACTCCTCCCGCCACCGCTTTCGCCCCGCCGTTTTAACCGCCCGTTAACATCGCGTTAAAGCGATGTTAAAGCGTGGCCCCTATGCTCAGCATAGGCTGTGATGCGGAGGCGAACGTCCGGCACGCCGCGAATGTCCGGCAGGCCCATAAATCAGTGCCGCCGGGTGCGGGGCGCCGCCGGGGCGGAGGCGCGGCGGGGTGGGGCAGCGCCCCGGAGGAAACGTTCGTGGCCCAAGCAGCGCACCAGGCGCCCCCACAGGGGCCCAACAACCCCGCCCTTTGGCGGCGCGGCGCCCACCGCTGGGAAGAGACCCTCATCCCCAAGGTGCTCCTCCTCATGGGGATGGTCTCCATCCTCACCACCGTCGGCATCGTCGTCTCCCTCGCCACGGAAGCCTTCCAATTCTTCCGCGCCGTCCCCCTCTCCGACTTCTTCGGCGATACCAAATGGTCCCCCACCTACTCCCTTGATCGCCACTTCGGCATCTGGCCCCTCATCTCCGGCACCTTCCTCGTCACCGCCATCGCCGCCGCCTTCGCCCTGCCCGTCGGTCTCTTCACCGCCATCTTCCTCAGCGAATACGCCCCCGATAAACTGCGGCGCGTGCTGAAACCCCTCCTGGAAGTCCTCGCGGGCATCCCCACCGTCGTCTACGGCTACTTCGCCCTCACCTTCGTCACCCCCTTCATCCTCCGCAACCTCCCCGGCCCCTTCGCAGACACCAACACCTTCAACGCCCTCGCCGCCGGCCTCGTCGTCGGCATCATGATCGTCCCCATGATCGCCTCCCTTTCCGAGGACGCCATGATCGCCGTGCCCCAGTCGCTGCGCGCCGGCGCCTACGCCCTAGGCGCCACCCGGCTCGAAGTCGCCTCCCGCGTCGTCGTGCCCGCCGCCCTCTCCGGCATCGTCGCCTCCTTCGTCCTCGCCATCTCCCGCGCCGTCGGCGAAACCATGATCGTCGCCCTTGCCGCGGGCGCCACCCCCCACATCACCGGCAACCCCCTGGAGAGCGTGCAGACCATGACCGCCTACATCGTCCAGGTCAGCATGGGCGAAACCCCCTACGGCACCATCGAATACAAGACCATCTTCGCCGTCGGCATGATGCTCTTCGTCATCACCCTCGCCATGAACATCTTCGGCCACTGGCTCGTGCGGCGCTTCCGGGAGCACTATTAATGGCCTCCGCGCGCTCCACCGCCATGCGCCCCAACGCCGGGTGGCGCCGCTTCAAGTCACGCGCCTACTACGGCGTGCTCGTCGCCGCCACCCTCACCGGCATCGTCGTCCTCGTCACCCTGCTGGCCCGCGTCCTCGCGGAAGGGCTTGGCGGCTTGAGCTGGGACTTCATCGTCAGCTATCCCTCGCGATTCGCCAGCCAGGCAGGCATCCTCTCCCCCCTCATGGGCTCGTTATGGATCATGGCCTTCACCGCCCTCTTCTCCTTTCCCCTCGGCGTCGGCACCGCGCTCTGGCTGGAGTTCTACGCCCCCAAGAACCGCATCACTGACCTCATCCAGACCAACATCTCCAACCTTGCCGGCGTCCCCTCCATCGTCTACGGCATCCTCGGCCTCACCGTCTTCGTCCGCTGGATGGCCCTCGATCGCAGCGTCCTCGCCGGCGCCCTCACCATGACCCTCCTCATCCTGCCTGTCGGCATTATCGCCGCCAGAGAAGCCTTCCGATCCGTTCCCAGGTCCCTCGGCCCCGCCTCCTACGCCCTTGGCGCCACCAAATGGCAGACCATCTGGCGCGTCATGCTCCCCTACGCCTTCCCCGGCATCCTCACCGGCGCCATCCTCTCCATGTCCCGCGCCATCGGTGAAACCGCCCCCCTCATCATCCTCGGCGCCCTCACCTACGTCGCCTTCGTCCCCGGCAGCGCCGGCCTGGCCCACGCCCCCCTCGACCCCTTCACCGTCCTCCCCATCCAGATCTTCAACTGGTCCTCACGCCCCCAGAAAGAGTTCCTCGATATCGCCGCCACCGGCATCATCGTCCTCCTCATCCTCCTCCTTACCATGAACGGACTCGCCATCTACCTCCGCAACAAGTTCCAGCGCAAGGCCCAGGACTAAATTGACCCCCGTACCCTCCAGTGCTACCCTGCCCTTACGCAGAGGCCAATCTCTACGGAGCCGCGTATGACCGTCACCCCCCACTCAACAGGCGCCGCCCCCGCCCCGGCCACCGCCGCCGGCGCCGAGCACATCGCCCTAGAGGCGCGCGGCGTCAACTTCTACTACGGCACGCACCTCGCCCTTACCGATATCAACCTCCGCATCCCCGCGCGACGCATCACCGCCATCATCGGCCCCTCCGGCTGCGGCAAGAGCACCCTCCTGCGCTGCTTCAACCGCATGAACGAACTACTTCCCAAGACCCGCATTGAAGGCCAGGTGCTCTTTGACGGCGACGATATCTACCACCCCCGCATGGACCCCACGGAGGTGCGCTTCCGTATCGGCATGGTCTTCCAGAAGCCCAACCCCTTTCCCAAGTCCATATTCGATAACGTCGCCTTCGGCCCCCGCGTCAACGGCTACAAGGGCGACCTCAACGCCCTCGTGGAAGAGACCCTCCAACGCGCCGCGCTGTGGGAAGAGGTCAAGGACCGCCTCAAAAAGTCCGCCTTCGAGCTTTCCGGCGGCCAGCAGCAGCGCCTCTGCATCGCCCGCACCCTCGCCGTCCAGCCCGAGGTCATCCTCATGGACGAGCCTGCCTCTGCCCTCGACCCTCTCGCCACCCTGCGTATCGAAGACCTCATGCAAGAGCTCCGGCGCGACTACACCATCGTCATCGTCACCCACAACATGCAACAGGCCGCGCGCGTATCGGACTACACCGCCTTCATGACCACAGAGGGCGGCGGCAAGCCAGGATTCCTCGTGGAGTTCGGGTCAAAAGACCAGATATTCACCACCCCAAAGGACCCACGCACCAATGACTACATCACCGGGCGGTTCGGCTAGACAGCAACACGATTTCCCCGTCATCCGCAAAGGCTTCGCCCATGAGCTCCAAGGCCTCCAGGATGACATGCTGGAGCTTGGCAGCATGGTGGAGAAGGCCGTCTCCAAGTCCGTTGACGCCCTCAAGCGCCAGGACCTGGAATCCTCTCGCCGCATCATTGACGACGATCGCTTCATCAACAACAAGCGCTACGAAATCGAAGAGAAGTGCCTCCGTCTCCTCGCCACGCAGCAACCCATGGCCCGCGACCTGCGCATCATCGTCGCCGTCCTCCACATCACCGTGGACCTGGAGCGCCAGGGCGATCACGCCGCAGGCATCGCCAAAATCGCCTTGCGCATCGGCGTCGAGCCGCTCATCAAGCCCCTGGTGGACATCCCCCGCATGGCCGTCCTCGCCCTAGACATGCTCCACCGCTCCTTGGATGCCTTTATCAAGCTAGACGTCGCCGCGGCCAAGGCCGTCGTCGGCGCCGACGATGAGGTCGACAACCTCCACAACCAGATCTACCGCGAGCTCCTCACCTACATGCTCCAAGACCCCCGCACCATCAACCAGGCCACCTACCTCACCTGGGTCGCCCACAACCTAGAGCGCATCGCCGACCGCTCCACCAACATCTGCGAGCGCACCATCTTCGCCGCCACCGGCAAGATGGAAGAGATCGGCGCTTCCAAGTACTTCTAGCCGCCGCTAAGCGGCGCGGCAGCATCCTCCACCTCCTGGGGTATATCCAGAGAGGGGCGAAGCCCGTCCCTGGCATCCTGTGGGCCCTCGCTTGACGTAAGCGCTCCCACGCACTTGCAGCGAGCCTTAGCGCTGGGTTCTGGCGATGGGCCTGATCCCGCCCACCGCCAGAACCCAGCGCTGAAGTTCTTTGGGAGGGCCTGGGAACCCTTGCTTCCAAGAAAGGGTTCCCAGATTCCCCAAGGCCACGCCCCTACCGTCGCGGCAGGCCCAGCCCCCGCGCCGCGATAATATCCCGCTGCACCTCGGACGTCCCCCCCGCGATCGTGTTCGGGATCGTCCCGAACAGCGAATCGCTCACCTCGCTGCGCATCGGCGCCCGCGCGTCATGCCACAGCGCCCCGTACTGCCCCAGCAGCTCCGCATTATGCTGCGCCACCCGCTTCTGCAGCTCCGTAGCCCACAGCTTGGCGATCGACGCCTGCGCGTTGAACGGCTTCCCCTGCATGTTCAGCCATCCCACGCGGTACGCCAGCATCCGCCCCACCTCCACATCAATCGCCGTCTGCGCCAGCTTGTGCCGCATCACCGCATCCCGCCGCACCGGCGTCCGCGGCTGCGATTCCAGGTAGCGCAGCATCCCATCGAACAACCGCCGGCAAATCGCGATATACAGCATGTTCGACCCGCGCTCGTTCTCCAGCCCCCGCATCGCGCTGCGCCAGCCCTGGTTCCACTCCCCGATGATATTCCCCGCCGGCACGCGCACATTATCGAAAAATATCTGGTTGAAATGATGCTCGTTCCCCGCATCAATCAGCGGCGTCATACTGATGCCCGGGCTTTTCATGTCCATCACGAAGTACGAAATCGCCTGGTGATTCGGCGCATCCTGATCGCTCCGCGCCAGCAGGTGAATATACTCCGCGAAGTGCGCCTGCGACGTCCATATCTTCGACCCGTTCACCACAAAATCGTCCCCGTCGCGCCGCACCTGCGTCTGAATCCCCGCCAGGTCCGACCCCGCGTTCGGCTCGCTGTACCCCTGGCACCACACGATCTCCTGCCGGATCGTCATCCCCACAAACTTCCGCTTGATCTCCTCCGACCCTACCGCCAGCAGGCTCGGCGCCACCACGTAGCCGTTGTAATCAATCGGCGCGCCGTAATACACCATCTCCTCATGAAAGATCATCTGGTGCAGGACGCTCTTCCCCAGGCCGCCGTACGCCTCCGGCCACGCCACCCCGATCCACCCCGTCCCCCCCAGCTTACGCCGGAACGCCATGCACTTGTCCCACTCGTCGCCGGTCAGCACGCCCACTGCCGTCGCCGGCACGCCCAGCGGTGCCCACTCCCTTTTAGCGAAGGCGATGACCTCTTGCCGGAACGCCTCTTGCTCCGGCGTAAAACGAAAGTCCATGCGTCCTCTTTAGTGCGGCGTCCGACACGTCAAATAGCGCGAAACTAGAAGCATAATAGGTACGCGCCGGAAGCGATGTCAAATGCCGCCGACGCCGTCCGGCACCACCTTTTGTCACCCCCCGCAAAATCCCCCTTGACCCCTTCCCTCCCGCCTGCCATTGTAGTAATAGACAGAACACACGTACTACACGACCGCGCCGGGAGCTGGAAGAGGCCGGCGCAGTCAGGGATGGCGACTCTCCCCCACGGGAGCCCCGGTCATACCGAGGGGCATGAGCTAAGTGTCTGCTACCGCCGTAGCCAGTATGGGCATCCGTGACCCTCGCGGACCTCCCTCCCCTCCGTCCCCTCTCTAACCATGTTGGAGAGGGCAGGGTGAGGCCGTAGCACCTTCACAACAAAACACCACATACGACCGCACATAGTTTTTTCGTAACGGCAAAACCCTTCTGGGGACTGACCAACGTTTGCCTGAAAACCCCCATCCCGCGCTCCCGTGCTTCCTCTCCTCGGGTGTGTTCAAAGAGGAGCGAAGTCCCGTCTGCGCGACTCGTGATTCCATCGGAGGGATGTGCCCTTGCCCTCTCTATCCAACGTCTGTGGGCGGGCGGGCGGGCGGGAACAACGAGGATTGTCGCCCATGAGCGCCGGCGCCCCTAAAAATGATCCTTCGCCGCCTGATGCCCGTTCGTCTCCGTGCACATATGGCCTGAAGGGTCCTTCGGCCGGTGGCACAGCGGGCAGATCGGCCTCCCCGATGACACGATCTCCGCCGCATCCTCCGCCAGACGCTTCGCCTGCTCCCGCGTCAGCCACCACGCCAGCGTCGCCGTAGATGAAGACGCATCATCCGCATCGTACGCCAGCACCCCGAACGTACGCCGCGGGCTATCGTAGACAATCGCCAGCGCCGCTGCCTTGAACTCCACCGGCCTTTCCCCTTGGGGCGCGCTCGCCTCCGCCCGCACCCCCGGCCCTGGCCCCTCCGCCACAGACCCCTCCCCAGGCGCCTCCGCCAGTACCGTCTCGATAGACATCACCAGCGCCGCCATGTGCTCCTTCTCCAACCACACCGTCGCCTCGCCCCTCTCCCCGCGAACCACCACCCGGAACGTCCGCTGTCCCGGCTTCCCCAGCGACTCCGGCGTGACGCTCCGCACCGGGCCAAGATCGCGACGAGCTCGTGCCATAGAAAAAGCTACCTCGTGAGGGCAGATGGGGCGCCGGAGCGGACGCTATCGCCGCGGACGCGCAGCACCAGGAGCGTTCCGGCGACGAACAGAATACCACACACAATGAACAGCACCGTGTACCCCAGCCCGCCGTCGCCATCGTTCAGCGCGTCAACCCATACCCCGTTCAGCTTCGCCAGCGCCGCCCCCGCTACCGTGGCGATGTTCACATACCCCAACTGCTGCGCCGTCCTCCTCGACGATACCAGGTCAATCGCCATCGCCCAATTCGCGCCGAGAAACACCCCCAGCCCCACTCCCGCCACCGCGCTCGCCGCATACACCCCCGGCAGCGTCGGCCATGCCAGCAGCACCGCAACACCTACAAGCCCGGCAACCCCGCCCACCAGCATCACCGGCTTGCGACCCACGCGATCCGCCAGCGCACCCGCGGGATACACCACCGCCACCAGCCCGCCGCCCGCGATCAGCACCAGCAGTCCCGCCGTCTGCGACGCGTTCTCCACCCCCACCCTATCCCGCAGGAAAAACAGCGCATACGTCTGCAGCGACGCCGCCGCTGCCGCCAGCGTAAACCGCGATGCCAGAAACCACCGCATGTCCCGGCTCAAAAGCGGCGCGCTCCCCCGCGCCGCTCCCCACCCTGCACCCCCCACCAGGCGCCCATGTGTGGCCCTGCCGGTGATTCGCCCCCGCACCGACCATGCCGTCGCCGCGGCCCCCAGCACAAACAGCGCCGCCAGCAGCGCCAGCGCTCCCCAGACCCAGGAAAACGACCCCCCGTCATCGGCGCGACCCATCATCACTCCCACCAGCGCCGTCACCGCCATCGCCCCCCCCACTTCCAGCATCCACTTCATCCCCGAGGCCGCGCCGCGATGCTCCCGCGGCACGTAATCCCGCACCAGCCCCTGGTACGGCCCTTGTGCGATGTTGGAGCACAGTTGCAACAGGCAGATGAGAAGGAAAAGCGTGGCGTACGTCGGTGCGCCCCCTGCTGCCACGATCAGCGGCGCCGATAGCAGCGCCCCCACCGCAATGAACGGCGCCCGCCGTCCCCATCGCGATCGCCACCGGTCGCTCGCCGCCCCCGCCAGCGGCTGCACCGCCACCGCCACCAGCAAACCCGCCGCTGACAGCACGCCCAGGTAGGTATTCTTCGACCCCTCCGGCGCAACATCGAGAATGCGCGCGGGCAGCACCACCACGGTGAACGAAAGCGCCAGCGCCGAGTAGCCGAATCCGAACAGGCTGATCCGCGCCAGGAACCCGCGGCGCGGCCCCGCACTCCCCCATCCACCCTCCCCCACGCTTAATTCGTGGGCCTGCCGGTTATCCACCCCAGTCCTACTCTCCAGTAAACACCGGCTTCCGCTTCTCCAGGAACGCCGCGATGCCTTCCCTGGCGTCCTTGCGCCGCGCGTTCCTCGCGAATGCCTTCACATCGTTGCGCACACCTTCCGCCACCGGCTCGTTTAACCCGTTCACGATGCGGCTCTTAATCTCCGCCAGCGCCAGCGGCGCCTGGCCGGAGAGCTTCGCCGCCAGCGCCTTCGCCTCCGTCATCAGTTCCGGTATGTCCGCTGTTACCTTGGTCACGATCCCCAGGCTCAGCGCCTCCGATGCCGGCACCATGCGCCCCGTCATAATGATCTCGCTCGCCCGGCCCTTGCCCACCACCTTTGCCAGCCGCGTGATGCCCCCCCAGCCGGGAATCAAGCCAAGGTTGATCTCCGGCAACCCGAACCGCGCGCTGGCGATGCACAGGCGCAGATCGCAGGCCAGCGCCAGCTCTCCGCCACCACCCAGCGCCATACCGTTCACCGCGGCGATAAACGGGCGAGGGAACGCCTCGATGCGGTTCGTCAACTCCGTCCCCTTCCTCGCCAGCCGCTCGATGTCCTCCCCCGTGGACTTCGCCAGCATGGTGATGTCCGCCCCCGCGGAGAACATCCGCCCCCCCCCGCCGGTGACGATCACCGCCCGCAGCGCCGCGTCCTTTTCGAAGGCGTCCAGCACATGGTTGAAATCGTCCAGCAGCCGCTCGTCCATCGCATTGGCCGGCGGGTGATTCAGCGTAATGATCGCCGTCGCCCCCTCGCGTTCCAAGATCAATCGTTCATACAGGCCGCTGCGCTGGGACATATTTTCTCCTCTAGCAATGACTGGTGGCGATTGCCACTCTACGGGACGCCTTCCGCAAGTGTCAACACGACCCCGCTTCTGTTGGACGCATGCCGCCATTTGCCGTACAATCTATCGGAACCGCAACAGATGAGGCTATCCCTTGCCCAACAGACTAGACCGGCGCCGCGGCGAGCGGCTGGCAGCCAAAGATGAGCAGAAGCGCCTGTCCCCCAAGGCCGGCTTCTGGGACCGCGTCTCCACCGATGTCATTGTCGGCTTGATGATCCTCGGCGTCCTCGCCATCGCCGCCACCATCTTCACCACCCGCGCACTCACCAGAACCAGCCCGCCCGAGCCGCCCTTCGCCCAGGTCTACGCCATCCACGCCGTCAACGGCGCATCCAAGACCTTCCTCGCCGCCGACGGCAAAGGCCTCCTCCAGACTACAGACGGCGGCTCAAAGTGGCGCGCCATCGCCTTCAAGGGCCAGCCCGTCACCGCCCTCATCCGCGACTCCGCTTCGCCGCAGACCTACCTCGCCGTGGCCGCCGGCGCCCTCCACCGCAGCGACGATTCCGGCGCATCGTGGCGTGCGTTGACCACGAATCTTCCCCCCGGCGAAATCGGCGCCCTCGCCGCCGATCCCGCCTCGCTCCAGCAGCTCTACGCCTACGTGAAGGGCAATGGCCTCTATCGCTCCACTGATGGCGGCGCCAGCTGGTCACAGGCCCAAGCCATCGCTGACGCCGATCTCACCACGCTCGCCGTCAAGGCGGGCACTCCGCAGACCGTCTACGCCTTCCACACCCGCCGCGCCCTCGTGCGCAGCACAGACGGCGGCAAGACCTTCACCCCCATTGGCGATGCTGCCTTCGCCCGCGCCGTCGCCGGCATCCTCACCGTCGCCGATGCCCCGTCCCGCGTCTACGCCGTCGCCGCGGGCACCGTCCGCACCATCTACAAGAGCGACGACGACGGCCTTACATGGAAGGCTTCCAGCGAAGGCATCACCACCGTGGAGGTCGCCGCCCTCGCCCGCGACCCCGCATCCGCGGACATCTACGTCACCGACGCCTCCGGGGTGCTCTACGTCAGCCGCAACCAGGGCAGCCTGTGGCAGCCCCTGAACACCGCGCCGGCGCCATAGGGCCGTGCGCGCCATGGCCACCGGCGGCCGCGATCCAAGCCCATCTGTCAAACAAGGCGGAAAACCCGTCCTCGCCTTCCTCCTCCTCGCCGTCTTCATGCTCGGCTTCATGGCCGCCGTCTTCGCCCTCGGCATACGCAGCACCATCGGCAAGGCCACCGGGCCGGAGCACTACGTCTCCACCTTCGCCGGCCTGCTTCCCTTCGGCTACGCCTTCGGCGCGGGCATGGTCGCCAGCGTCAACCCTTGCGGCTTCCTCATGCTCCCCGCCGTCCTGGGCTACTATCTCGGCACGGCCCCCGGCGATCATCCCGCCGACGTAACCTTCGCCGATCTTGGCCGAGGCATCCTCTTCGGACTGCTCGTCACCCTCGGCTTCGTCGCCCTCTTCGCCGCCATCGGCGCGGTCTTCGCCGCAGGCAGCACGGCCATCATTCGCCTCTTCCCCTGGCTGGGGCTTTCCGTGGGCATCCTCATGGCCGCCCTCGGAGGCTGGCTGCTCCTCACCGGACGCTCACTTGGCCTCGCCTGGGCCAGCCGCATCGCCCCGCCAAAAGGTCGAGGCCTGGGAAATGCCCTCCTCTACGGCGTCGCCTACGGCGCGGCATCCCTCTCCTGCACATTGCCCATTTTCCTCGTCGTCGTCTCTACCTCCCTCGCCAGCCAGGGCTTCTGGCCCTCGCTGGGGCAATTCACCAGCTTCGGCCTGGGCATGGGCGCCGTCATCACAACCGTCAGCCTCAGCGCCGTCGCCTTTCGCGGCGCCGTAGGCCACGTCCTGCGCGGCATGGCCCCACACGTCCACCGCCTCAGCGCCGTTTTCCTCGCCGGGGCTGGCGCCTACCTCATCATCTACTGGGTCGTCCTCGGCGACATTTTCCACTAGGCTGTTATCCCATGCGCGTCCCACCCTGGCTCCTCATCACCATCGGCGTCCTGCCCCTGGCGGCCCTCTTCGCCCTTCTCGTCTGGGGCCTGACTCGCGATGGCGCCGGCGGCCCCACCGGCTTCACCGTCTTCAGCGAATCCGGCGAAGCCAAGGTCGTCTCCACCGCGCCTGCCAACTTCACCCTGGAACTCTTCGACGGCGGCACGCTGTCGCTCGACTCGTTGCGCGGAAAAGTCGTCGTCGTGGACTTCTGGGCTTCCTGGTGCGTCCCCTGCCGCGTGGAAGCCCCCCAGTTGCAGCAGGCCTGGGAGAAATACCGCGACCGCAACGTCGTCTTCGTCGGCATCAACGTCCGCGACGACCCCGCCAGCGCCCGCGACTTCATCAAGGAGTTCGGCCTCACCTACCCCAACGGGCCGGACCCCACAGGGCAGATTGCCGTCGCCTACGGTTTCACCGGCATCCCTGAGAAATACTTCATCAGCGCCGATGGCCGCATCCTGCGCAAGTTCGTCGGCCCCCTGGACCTCGCCCGCCTCTCCGCCGTGCTTGACTCCATCCTTGCTCCGCCCCCCCGCCCGCCTCCTCCCCTAAATCCCCAAAAATCTGCGAGGGTTCTCCTCCCGCATCTTTTTCTTGATCTCCGGCTTCAGCGGAAACTCCTCGAACTCCTTCATGAACTTCGCCGTGGGAAACACCGGGTAGTCGTGGGCGAACAGCAGCTTGTCCTGGATCACGCTGTTCATCATCAACACCACCGTCGCCGGGAGATACTTCAACCGCAGCGCATTGATATCCAGGTACACGTTCGGCTTGTTCCACGCGATCGCCGCCGCCACGTCGGCCCACGGCCAGCCCATGTGCGCCAGGCAGATGCGCAGCGTGGGAAAGTTCGCCGCGATGCGGTCAATGTACGTCGGGTTCGCCTGGTCAATGGGGTAGCCCGGCGAGTTCCCCGTGTGGAACACGATAGGTATATCGAGTTCTACGCACCGGTCGTACAGCGGGAAATACCTGGCGTCTGACGGGATGAAGTCCTGCTTCGTGCCGTCCATCTCCCCCAGGCCGCGCAGACCCAGCGTCTGCACCGCGCGCTCCAGCTCCAGGATCGCCGCGTCGCCCATGTGTGGGTCCACGCAGGCAAAGCCGATGAGTCGCGTGGGATGCTGCCGCACCAGGTCGGCAATGTGATCGTTGGGCACAAAGCCGTCGCCCGTGGTACGCATATCCAGCGGCAGCAGCACCGACTTCTCGATGCCGAACGCATCCATGTCCTTGATCACATCGCCGATCACCAGCGGGTTCAGGTAGTTCGATTCGGCGCGCAACCCTCCCGCCATCTTGTGCAATGACTTGCCGATGCCCTCGCAAAACTCCTTGGTGCTGGCGTGCAGGTGCGTACTGATCGTGCCCATGGCTACCTCTGCGAGCGAATGTTGCGTTGGAATCGAAAAGCTGCGTCTTGCTGCGTCATCTCATGGCTGCGTGACAATGCCGCGGCAATCTCACCACTGCGGCCGCTGCTTCTTCACGAAAAACTCGATGCCCCGCGCCGTGGACTCCCGCATATCCTCGCGATGCGGCGCAGACGTCTCCGCCACCCGCGGCGTCTCCGCTGCCTGCGTCGCCTCCAGCAGGTTCTTGCGCGATTGGCGCACCGCGTTCGGCGCATGCTCCGCAATCCGCCGCGCCAGCGCCAGCGCCTCCGGCAGCACCCGCGCCGCCGGCAGCACGCGATTCACCAACCCGCCCTCGAACGCCCGCCGCGCCGTGATCGGATCGCCCGTGAGAAACAGCTCCATCGCCAGCGCGCGCGGCACGCCCGCCCAAGCGAACGGCGACCCCAGCGACGCCATCCCCGCCATCACCTCCGGCATGCCGAACGTCGCCTCCTCCGCCGCCAACAGCAGATCGCAGTCCATCGCCACAAAATCCAGCCCCGCGCCCAGCGCCGCGCCGTTGATCGCCCCCACCACCGGCTTGCTCTGGCTGCGCGGTGAAAAGCGATTCGCCGTCACCGTCTGCAACACGCTCGCCGCCAGCTTCCCCTCGGCGATGTCCTTCATATCCAGGCCCGCGCAGAATGCCCGGCCCGCGCCCGTCAGCACCGCCGCCCGCGCCGCGGCGTCCTGCTCCAGCCGCGCCCACGCCGCCGCCATCTCCTCGATCATCTCCAGGCTCATGGCGTTGAGCTTCTCCGGCCGGTCCATGGTGATCAGCACCACGCGACCGTCCGGCTCCTGCGGCTCATAGCGCACCAGCGGCATCTCTTCCTCCCTAACGCGGCGCTCATTATACGGCAGCCGTGCCGCCCGCCCCACCTACGCCGGCATCACCTGCCCGCCGTTCACCATGATCGTCTCCCCCGTCACAAAGCTGTTCTCCGGCGAGCACAGGAACGCGGCGAACTTGGCGAAATCCTGCGGCGACCCCAGGTGCCCCACCGGGATCTGCGACGTACGATCGGGGCGCAACTGGCGACTCGGATCCCGCACCGTCTCCATCACCCCCGGCGATAGCACATTCACCAGCACGCCATGGGCTCCGTAACCCCGCGCCAGCGCCTCGCACAGCCCGTTGAGCCCGAACTTCGCCGTGGACAGCGCCGCCGCCTTGTGGTTGAACGGCCCGTAGCCGGAGAGAAATAATATCCGGCCCCACTGCTTCGACGTCATATGCGGCAGCACGGCGCGGGTGAGGAAAAACGCCCCCTCCAGGATCACCCGGTGGACCGCGCGCCACTCCTCAATGGTACTGTCCGTATACTCCTTGTCATGCCCCCCGCGGTTCGCCGCGCTGCACACCAGAATATCCACCCCGCCGAAGACCTGCGTCGCGTTGCGCGCCATCCGCTGCACCTGCGCCTCATCGCCCACGTCCGCCAGCGCCACCATCGCCCGCGCCCCCAACGCCTCGATCTCGCGCTGCACCGCCTCCGCCTGCGCCACGTTGCTCCGCGTATTCACCACAATGTTCGCGCCCTGGCGCGCCATCTCCAGCGCCATCGCCTTGCCCAGGTTCTGCCCCGCTCCCGTAATCAGCGCCGTCTTCCCCGCTAGCGACATTTCTCCCTCCCCTCACGCCTCGCGCCGTCTGCTGTGTTGCCGCAAACCGTCCTGGTGCTCCCGCCTAATGCAGCACCGTCGTGCGCCCGCCATCCACATAAAAGTGCTGCCCCGTGACAAAGCTCGCCTCGTCTGAGGCGAGAAACGCGATTGCCGTTCCCATCTCTTCGCCGGTGGCGAAACGCCCCAGCGGAATCTTCGCCAGCATGTCCTTCGTGACGCGCGGCGCCGCAGGCACGATCATCGCGCTCGGCCCGCCGCCCGGCCCAATGGCGTTCACCCGGATGCCATGCCGCGCCAGGTCCACCGCCATCGCCTGCGTCAGCGATTGCAACCCGCCTTTGGAGGCATGGTACGGCGTGTTCTGCGTGCGGGCGCGTTCCGCCCCCACCGTCGTCACGTTCACGATCGCCCCCGGCTTCTTCTGCGCGATCCAGTGCCGCGCGCATGCCTGGCTGGAAAGCCACGGCGCCTTCAGGTTCACCGCCAGGATGCGATCGTAGTCCGCTTCAGGGAACGTGTCGAAGTCGTGCAGGCTGATCGTCGCCGCGTTATTCACCAGCACGTCCACCGTGCCGAACCGCGCGATCGTCTTCTCCACAATCGCCACCGCGTCCGCCGGCCGCGCCAGGTCGCAGCGCAGAAAGAGCACGCGCCCGCCCGTCTCCGCACGCAGCGCCGCCGCCGTGGCCTTGCCCGCCGCAGCGTCAATATCCGCGATCGCCACCGCCGCGCCCTCGCGCAGGAACACCCGCGCCACTCCCACCCCCATCCCCTTTGCCCCGCCCGTTATCAGCGCAACCTTGTTCTTGAACCGCATCGCCGCTGCCTCCTCCATCTAACTAACTCTCTAACGGCACATAATAGAAATCGGTGAGACGACCCTCGCGGCGCTCGCGGAACACCGCGCGCACCCGCATGCCCGCAGGCACGGCGCCCACCACCACCTTCGGCACATGCACAATGTTGTACAGGCAAGTGCTTGCCCCGTCCGGCTGCACCAGCGCCAGCACATACGGCATCTCCTGGTACTCGTGGAGCTTGTAGTTCGACGGCACGTAATAGCAATAGGTCGCCGCACGCACCGTCCCCTCATGCGAAAGGTCGGTCCACTGCGTCTCCCCATAGCAGCGCGAGCAGTGCGTCCGCGGCGGGCACCACACCGTGTCGCACTCCGCGCACCGCGTGCCTGTCAGCTGCCCCCGCTCCTTCAGCGCGCGGAAGAACGGCGAAAGTCCCCCATGCGAATAGACGTAGTGGTTGACAATCGCGTCCTCTGCCTCCAAGTACCCGCCCCGTGTGGTCATGCGTCCCGCTCCAGCACCAGCGCCGCCGCGATATTCGCCGATTGCCCGCCCACCGTGGACACCAGCCCACGCCCGCGGCGTATCGCCACCTGGCGCTCCCCCGCCTCCTCCCGCAGCTGCCGCGTCACCTCGCACAGGCTGAAAATCTCCGACACACCCGCGATGTGCCCGCACGCGATCCGCCCCCCTGACGGGTTCACCGGCAGCGGCCCCGTGCGTTCCGTCACCCCCTCATCCACCAGGCGGCCGCCTTCCCCAGGGGCGCACAACCCCAGTTCTTCATACGCCATGATCTCCAGGCCACTGAAGATATCGTGCACCTCTGCCACATCCAGTTCCTCGCGGGGCTTCGTCACCCCCGCCATGGTATACGCCGCCTCCCCCGAGCGCCTGATCGCCGGCACGCGCCCATAGTTCTCCCCGTCCCCGTCTTGCAGCACCGCCTCCACGCTCGTTCCCACGCCTGCGATCCACACCGGCCGCTTCGCCATGCGCCCCGCCACGCGCTCCGACACCAGCACCATCGCTGCGGCGCATTCGGCAAAGCCGCAGCACTCGTACATCGTCGTCGGCCACGCGATGATGCGCGAGTTCAAGATATCTTCCAGCGTCAGGTCCAGCTTGAGCTGGGCGTAGGGGTTCAGCCGCGCGTTGCGGTGGTTCTTCAGCGCCGCCTTCGCCAGTTGCTCCACCGTGGGCGTGCCGTAGCGCTCCATGTGCGCGTTCAGCGAAAGCCCCCACGCCGCCGGCGGGAACGGCGTCACCGGGTGCTGCCAGTTCACGTCGTGGGTGATGGACTCGGACATCATCGTGCCCTCGCCGCGGTGCTGGTTCTCCGGGTTGATGAGGTCGCCCGATTTCTGCACGCCCAGCAGCAGCACAACGTCCGAAAGGCCCGATGCGATCTCCGCATACGCCGCCCTCGCGGCAAACGCCCCCGTGGACGCCCCCGCGGAAATGCGCAGCGCCGGCTTCCCCCGCAAACCCAGGTAATCGTGCACCAGGCTGTCCGACGACTGCTGCCGCATCAGCAGGTCGCTGTAGATGCCGTACACCGCGCCCTGCACATCGTCCGTGGTGATGCCCGCATCCCGCAACGCGGCCCGCGCCACCTCAAACGCCAGCTCTTGAAATGTATGCTCGGGATAGCGAGTGCGAAACGGGATCTGCCCCACGCCCGCCACACCCACCCGTGGCCGCGATGCTTTTGACGCGTTCGCTCTATGTTGGGCTGTGCTCATGTTTTCGCGCCTGCTCAAACTCCCCTCTATCCCTGGCCGCGCTGAGGTTTCGACCCTGTCCGCGCCGCCAGCGCCAGCCGCGAAAGGTCTATCGCGTGATAGTAGTTGCCGCGCACCTCCACCGTGCCGCGACTCAGCGCGTTGGTCACGTCAATCTCGCCGCGAACGATCCGCGCCAGCTCGTCCTCTGCCCCTGCCAGCCACGCCGTCGGCTTGGGATGCCTTCCTCCCGCGCACGACGCTGCGCCCCCGGCCACCGCCAGACAACAATCGTCGTGCGATTCGGGCAGCAGCTGGAGCGCCAGCGTCAGATTTCCCAGCAGCCGCTGGGCGCGCGCGCCGGACAGACCCGCCACCAGGCTCTCCACGTCACGCAGCAGGGCACACCTCCCGACCGATTGCAGCGCCGTAGAGTATACAGCCCGCCGCTACGCCGTTGGCGTCGCCATCGCCCGCAGGCGGCGGATGCGGTCCTGGATGGGCGGATGCGTCGCGTAGAGGTTGTTCACCGCGCTCTCGTGTCCCTTGAGCGGGTTGACGATGTACAGGTGCGCCGTGGCCTTGTTCGCCACCTCCAGCGGCTCCTTGTCCCCATCCATCTTCTCCAGCGCCGACGCCAGCCCCTCCGGGTAGCGCGTCAGCAGCGCCCCCGATGCGTCCCCCAAATACTCCCGCTGCCGCGAGATCGCCAGTTGTATCGTCTTGGCGATGATCGGGGCCAGCACTACGCCGACGATCGCCAGCACCAGCAGAATCGCGTGCGCCAGCGATTCGCCCTTGCCCTTATAGGGTTGCGATGCCCCGCGCCGTACCACGTGAGCCGCAGCGCCGCATCCGCCATCAGCGCGATGAACCCCACCAGCACCCCGGTAATGACCATCAGGCGCGTGTCGAAATTGCCAATGTGGCTCAGCTCGTGGGCCATCACGCCTTCCATCTCCGCCTTGCTCAGCTTCTGCAGCAACCCCGTGGTGATGGCTACCGACGCATGCTGCGGATCGCGGCCCGTGGCGAAGGCGTTCGGCGCGCTGTCCTCAATCACGTACACGCGCGGCATGGGCAGCCCTGAGCCGATGCACAGGTTCTCGATGGTGCGGAACAGCTCCGGTTGCTCGCGCCGCTGCACCTCATGCGCCTCGGAGATGCCCAGCACCATGCCGTCGGCGCTGCGATACACCCAAACGGCAAGCAGCATGCCAATCGCAAGCGCAGCGCCCGCCGCCGCTCCTGCTGGCGCCGCCGGCAGGCCAATGATGATCCCCACGGCGAACGCTGCAAAGCCCACCAGCAGCAGAAACACCCCGAAAAGCAGCGTGGTGCGACGCTTGTTCTGCGCCACCGCCGTGTAGATGTTCAGCGAGCTAACGGGCGAAGGAGACCTTGACATCGCCGCGCGCTACCTCCTCGGCCTCAAAGTATTCCTCGCCCTTGAACCCGAAGGCGCCTGCCACCAGCACGTTGGAGAACGTCTGCAGCTTCACGTTTGCGGGGAGCAGCACCGGGATCTCCCGGAACGATAGATACCCCGGCACATAGGGGAACGGCGGCGCCGTCCGCACCGTCTGCACCTCGGCCACCTGCATGTCCGGGTACGTCACCACCACCACCGCGCCCGTGGCCTCTTCGCCTCGCCGCGCCCCCGAAATATCCACCCCCGCGATGTACCTCGGCGCTAGCTTCGATCCATCCTCCTGCGACACCCGCTCCGCCATGTCCCGCTGCACCGCTGCGGCCTCCGCCAGCGTAATCTCCCACGTGTGCAACCGCGCCGCGCGCATCGCCGCCCCTAGCGCCGCGACTTCGCCTTCGTCTTTGCCGCGCCCTTCTTCGCCGGCGGCTGGAAGCCCGGGTCGTGCCCGATCTCCGTATCCACCACCATCTTGCTGATCTTCCACTGCCTCCCCTGTTTCACGAAGGTGAAAATATACGAGCCCTCATGCACGTGCCGCTCAAAGCCCCCAGGCTTTTCGTTGCTGCGTATCAGCGAGAAGTACGACGTGAGCCACGCCTGCTTGCCGTTGGCAGCGATGCGGATAACCGGCGAGGCGAACATGTGCCGCACCGTCGTCTTGGACTTGCCCACAGGGACGGCCTCGCCCAGCTTCTTCCCGTCCTTCGTCGGCAGCACCGGGTTGAGGTACAGGTTCAGCAGCCTGGCCTTCCCCTTCACGCGCTCGTCCAGGGTGCCCGTCAGCACGCGCTCTACGTTGTCGGTATACAGATCGCACACGCGGGTCCAGTCCTGCCCATCGCAGTAATGGCCGTAGCGCATCATCACGTCGTGAATCGCCTCCTTGTCCTGCAAGCGCCCCAAACGCGCCTCCAGCGACCGCGGCGTGCCGTCGCGCTTGTTGATCACCTCGAAGCGGTTCTGCTCGGACACGGGCATGGCGATGCTCCCTTCGTCTGCGGGCTAGCGGTTCGCTCCGCCGTCCACGTTAATCGTCTGGCCGGTGATAAACGATGCCTCGTCGGACGCCAAATAGATGACCGCCTGGGCCAGCTCCTCCGCCCTTCCCAGGCGCTTCAGCAGGTTGTAGCTTCCCAGCGTCTTGATCTCCTCCGGCGTGCGATTGCGTCGCATCAGCGGCGTCAGCACCGCCCCCGGCGCCACGCAGTTCGCCCGAATGTTCTCCCCCGCGTGGTCAATCGCCAGCGCCTTCGTCAGCGCGATCACCCCGCCCTTCGCCGCCACATACCCCGGGTTGCGCGGCATGCCCGATACCCCCGCTCCCGACGACACGCTCACGATCGCCCCGCCGCCTGCCTTACGCATCTCCGGAATGGCGTACTTGCACATAAGAAACACGCTCGTGAGGTTCCACTCCAGCAAAAATCGCCACTCCTCCTCCGGCAATTCCACCACCGTGTCCTTCGGCTTGCTCCCTCCGGCCACGTTGCACAGCACATTGACCTTGCTGTAGGCGCGCACGCACTCCGACACGATACGCTGGGCGTCCCCTGCCTTGGTCACGTCGCCCAGCGCCAGCCGCACCGTCCCGCCCGCCTTGGCGATCAGCGCCACCGTCTCCTCGCCCATCTCCTTCGAGATATCGCCGATCGTCACCGCCGCGCCTTCCGCCGCCAGCGCCTGCGCCACGGCGCGCCCAATCCCCGATCCTCCTCCAGTGACAATCGCCGATTTGCCGGCGAACCGTGCAGCGGGCATAGCCATACCTCTGTTTCTGCGCGGGCGGCCCGAATCCAGCTATCCCGCCGCGCGGCGAGTCCATTCTACCGGAGGCGGTCAACGCAGGCGCGGTGTGGGGGTGAATAACTGGCAGGCCCACGAATAATCGCCGCGGGGCGGGGGGTATCGATGGGGGAGGCGGCGTGGGGGACGCGGCGCGACGGGATGCCCCAGTTGCCCTGTCGTGGTATCCTACCCCTCACCACTCACCACGCCTATCATTATAGGTCCATCGGTGGATCGCAGGGCTGTTTCCGCCCATATTCTAGGAGGAAATCATGCGTTCATCCAAACTCAAGGTTCTGCTGTTTCTGACCATCGTCGTCAGCCTCGTCGCCGCCGCATGCGGTGGCGGCGACGACGAAGCCGCCCCCGCCGCCACCACGGCGCCCGTCGCCACTGCGCGGCCCACCGCCACCACGGCGCCGCCGCCCACGGCAACCGCCATTCCCGTGCCCATCGGCCAGCTTCGCTTCGCCGTGGGCACCTTCCGCACAGAAGAAATGCTTCTGGGCCGCTCCGTCCGCATTCTCCTCGACCCGATGTACGACTACATCGTCGGCGCATCCCCCGACGGCAAGCTCGATGGCGTCAGCGGCCTTGCCACCTCCTGGCAGATGAGCCCGGACGGCAAGACCTGGACCTGGAAATTCCGCGATACCGCCCGCTGGCATGACGGCACTCCGGTCACAGTGCAAGACGTCATTTTCACCTTCGGCTGGTTCGCCCGTCCCGAAGCCATCGCCAGCGACCGCGGTCCCCTCCAACAAAAGATCGCCTCCCTCACCTCGCCGGACGCCGCCACCATGGTGATGACCCTCAACACCCGCGACATCTTCATGGGCATAAACTTCATGAGCCCGCTCTCCAACGGGGACATCGGGTTCGTCCTGCCCAAGACCTATCTCGAAGCCAGGGGCGAGACCGGCTTCAATAGGGCCCCCATGGCCAGCGGCCCTTACAAGTTTAAGCAGCAGCTCCCTGGCAGCACCATCGCCTACGAGGCCATGGACAAGCACTGGTACGTCGGCGTGCCCAAGTACAAAGAGTTCACCCTGCTGCAGGTGCCCGAAGAATCCACCCGTCTCGCCCTCCTCCGCACCGGCGATATCGAAATGACCGAAGTCAGCCGCGCCGGCGCCAAGACCGCCGAAACCGCAGGCTTCGTCGTCCGCGAGAAAAAGGATGGGCTCACCCTCCACGTCCGTCTGCATGACCAGGAGGTCGCAGGAAACCCCCTCGGCATCCTCAAGGTGCGCCAAGCCCTCGACCTCTCCATTGATCGCCAGGCCCTGGTGGATACCTTCCTCGCGGGCCGCGCCACTCCCGCCGTCCAGTACGTCCCCTCGCCCCTCGACCTCGCCTTCGAAAAATACCCCGTGACCAAGGCTGACCCGGAGAGGGCCAAGCAGCTTCTCGCCGAAGCCGGCCAAAGCGGCTTGAAGCTCAACGTGGTCATTCATGAGATCGGCGGCGTGCCCGAGGGCCAGGAAATGATGGAGGCGATCTCCGTCGCCTGGGAAAAGATCGGCATCAAGGTCAACCGCATACCGCTGGCCTACAGCGCCGTCATAGACAAGTGGGTCAAGCGCACTTTTGAGGTCCCCACCGTCACCGGCATTCCCATTCTCAACAACCGCGTGGTGAACAACGCCCCTGGCATTGGGCTCACCGCCGGCTACCAGTTCGGTACCGCCGTGGACAACGAACTCGTGGCCCTTGGCACCCAGGTTGGCCAGGCCGCCAGCATTGAAGACTATATCCGCCTCACCCGCGACTTCGCCCGCAAGTACTATGACCGCGCCTACATGCCCACCATCGCCTACGTCGGAAACCTTTACGCCCTCAAGAAAGGCATCGGCGACAATTGGGATCTGGGCAAGGGCCAGAACAGCGTCCGCCTCAATGAGCTGACCAAACGCTAAACGTCACCAAGTCTGCCTAGCGAAAGGGGCGCTCCGATATGATCGGAGCGCCCCTTTCCTTTTCTTGCGCTGGCAAGTACCGCATCACCTGCTAACGGCGGGCTTCGATCGGAAGTAGGGCAAAACCTCCGCCGCCAGCAGCCGCGCCGTCTCCAGGTCCGGGTCCTGCCCAACATATCGCGTCGTGAAGAATATCTCCCGTGCCCCCGCCGCGATGATCCCCTCCACCCCCTTCACCACCTGCGCCGGCGTCCCCACCAGCCAGTAATCACGGATGATAAACGCCGGATCGCGGCTGCTCCGATAGCCGAAGCTCGCGATCGCCGCCCGCATCGCCTCCTCCTGCGTCTCCCCCATCATCACGTACACGTCGTACCCCCACGCAAAGTTCGACAGATCGCGGCCTTCCTTCGCCGCCGCCTCGCGGATCGTCGTGATGCTCTGCCGGTACTTCGCCGGGCTGTACATATACGGCAGCCAGCCCTCTCCCAGCTTCGCCGCGCGGCGCATCGCTGCCGGCTGGCGGCCCGCCACCCACACCGGCGGATGCGGCTCCTGCACCGGGCGCGGCCGCAACGTCACCCTGTCGCAGTGATAAAACTTGCCCTCGTGCGTCACCTCCTCCTCCGTCCACAAGCGACGCAGCAGCCCCAGCGCCTCCGTGCACCGCGCGCCGCGCTCCTCCACCGCCACGTTCATTGAGCGAAAGTCCGCCGGCGAATCTCCCCCTGCGCCGATGCCCAGCGTGAACCGCCCGCCCGAAATGCGGTCTATCGTATTCACCAGCTTCGCCAGCAGCACCGGGTGATACAGCGGCAGCAGCGTGATCGCGCTCACCAGCCGTATGCGCCGCGTCGCCCCCGCCGCCGCCGCCATCACCGGCAGCCCCAGATGCGTCTCTGATGGCGGGTCCCCCAGCATCACATGCTCGCCCATCCCCATCCCATCAAACCCCAGCGCCTCCAGGCGCATCGCCACCTCCGCCGTCCGCGACACATCGCTCACGCCCACGAACCCAAATCGAATCTCCGGCACGCTCATGCGATTCTCCTCCGACATCACAACCTGCTGCGACTCTAGCCGCGCCCCGCCTGATCGTCAAGCGCCTGTACTGGCTCAGTACAGGCGTGACACTTTGCCACTGTCATCGCGAGCCCCGATCGTATCGGGGGTGTCAATCCATCTGCGCTTGTCATTGCGAGCCCCGGCTCTGCGGGACTCTGCACGACAACGGACGCTGACGAAGCTGCTTGCTTACACCCCATAGCGCGTGTCACCCATGTCTCTTCTCCATCTCACGGCGGGCAACGTCGGTGACGAAACGCACTTGCTCATCCCATCTCCCCATGGCCCCCTCTGCCATACGCACCTTGACCTTTCCCCTCCCCTCGCATACACTACATATATGAACATCCGTTCTACCCCGCGATGGCGTGCGCTCCCCCAGAGATCGCCGCCGCCAACACGCGAGACCGGCGTATCGAGGAGGCCCGCCAGGGATGGCATTCCCCTGCGCAGGCTTATAAAGGGAGCGGCCCTCTGCGCTCCTCATCTGGTGCTGGGCCTTGCCCCACACTCCCTTGCAGCGCCGGGAGGGCCACCCCTTCACCTGACGGTGCGTGACGCAGCGCCCCCCAGGTATCCCCGGCCC
>SHYB01000053.1 GCA_009693015.1 Dehalococcoidia bacterium | reverse complement strand
GGAGCGACAGGTGGAGCGATAGCATGTTCACGGGAATCGTTGAAGAGATGGGGCGCGTGCTGGCGATGGAACACGGCGACCTGCACATCGGGGCAGGCGTGGCGCTGGAAGGCACGCGGCTGGGGGACAGCATCTGCGTGAGCGGGACGTGCCTCACGGTGACGGCCCTGGACGGCACGTCCTTTACGGCGCATGTGGTGGCGGAGACGCTGCGTCGCACCAATCTAGGTGTGTTGCGGCGCAGCGATGCGGTGAACCTGGAGCGGGCGCTGGCGTATGGCGGTCGCATGGGGGGGCATATGGTGCAAGGGCATGTGGATGCGACAGGGGCGGTGATTGACATAACGCCGGACGGCGATGGGGTGATGCTACGGGTGCAGGCGCCGCCGGAGGTGATGCGGTACGTTGTGCAGAAGGGGTTCATTGCGGTGAACGGGGCGAGCCTGACGGTGGCGGGTCGCGGCGCGGACTGGTTCGGCGTGGCGCTGATACCGATGACGCGGAGCATGACAAACCTGGGGTCGCTGGAACGCGGGAGCGCGGTGAACCTGGAGGCCGACGTGCTGGCGAAGTATGTGGAACGGTTGCTGGAGGGTCGCGCGGGAGGGTCGCTTTGACAGGGGCCGTCCTGATTGAGCGCCGCCCTGATTGAGCGCTGCTTTGATTGGTCGCCGCCCTAAAAAAGGGGGGGGTGCGCTATAATACGGCACCAGAAGCGCGGGGGAGGAAGAGTCGCGGATGACGATCACGCAAAACATGGGCGAACAGCGTCCCAAGGCCCTGGCCAGCGTGGAAGAGGCGGTGAAGGACTTCCAGGCGGGCAAGTTCGTCATTCTGGTGGATGACGAGGACAGGGAGAACGAAGGGGACCTGACCATCGCCGCGGAGAAGGTGACGCCGGAGGCGATCAACTTCATGGCGATGCACGGTCGCGGCCTGGTGTGCATCGCCATGACGGGGGAGCGGCTGGACGAGCTGAAGATCCCGATGATGGTGCAGAGCAACGAGAACAACTCGCAGTTCGGCACGGCGTTCACGGTATCGGTGGAGGCGCGGCGGGGGACGACGACCGGCATTTCCGCGCACGACCGCGCGACGACGGTGCGGGCGCTGATAGACCCGGCGACGAAGCCGCACGACCTGGCGAAACCGGGGCATATGTTTCCCCTGCGGGCGCGAGACGGCGGGGTGCTGGTGCGCGCGGGGCAGACGGAAGCGTCGGTGGACCTGGCGAAGCTCGCGGGCCTGTACCCGGCGGGCGTGATCTGCGAGGTGATGAGCGGCGACGGCACGATGGCGCGGCTGCCGGAGCTGGAGAAACTTTCGCAGAAGCACGGGATCAAGATTATCAGCGTGGCGCAGCTTATCCAGTACCGGCGGCGGCATGAGAAGCTGATCGAGCGGGTGGCGGAAGCCAAGATGCCGACGAAGTACGGGCAGTTCCTGGGCTATGCCTATCGCAGCGTGGTGGACCCCGATCAGCACGTGGCGATGGTGCGCGGCGATATCTCCACGGGCGAGCCGGTGCTAGTGCGGGTGCATAGCGAATGCCTCACGGGCGATGTCTTCGGCAGCCTGCGCTGCGATTGCGGCGATCAGATACAGATGGCGCTGCGGGCGATTGACCAGGCAGGCAGGGGCGTGCTGGTGTACATCCGCCAGGAAGGCCGCGGCGTGGGGCTGCACAATAAGCTGAAGGCGTACGCGTTGCAGGATACGGGGCTGGATACGGTGGAGGCGAACCTGGCGCTGGGTTTCCCCCCGGATTTGCGGGACTACGGGATCGGCGCGCAGATATTGGTGGACCTTGGGGTGCGGAAGATGCGCCTGATGACGAACAACCCCCGCAAGATCGTGGGGCTGGAGGGCTATGGGCTGGAGGTGGTGGACCGCGTGCCGATCATCGCGCCGCCGAATCCTGAGAACATACGCTACCTGGAGACGAAGCGGGACAAGCTGGGGCACATCATGCCCGGCGTGGCCCCGCTGGCGGAGTGGGCGATGGACGATGCAGCCAAGGACTAGCGCGGCATGAGCCCGGAGCTTCACGGGTCGCTGCACGGACAAGGCTTGCGCTTCGGCATGGTGGTGTCGCGCTTCAATGACGTTGTGACGGCGCGGCTTGCTAGCGGCGCTCGCGAGGCGCTGCGGGCGCACGGGGTGGCGGAGCAGGATATCGACGTGGTGTCCGTGCCGGGGGCGTTCGAGATTCCGCTGGCGGCGCAGGCGATGGCGAAGAGCGGACGCTATGCGGGGGTGGTGTGCCTGGGCGCGGTGATACGCGGGGAGACGGCGCACTTCGAGTATGTATCGTCGGGCGCGATCAACGGGATCGCGCGGGTGATGCTGGATACGGGCGTGCCGGTGACGCTGGGGATTCTGACGACGGACACGGTGCAGCAGGCGCTGGTGCGTGCAGGGGAGGGCGGGGAGAACCGGGGAGCGCATGCGGCGCTGGCGGCGCTGGAGATGGCGAATTTGTTACGGACATTGTCCTCTTGAGCCGTCTGTATGGGCAAACCCGCTCAGTCCGTTACTGAACCCCGCCGGATTGCCACGGGCGGAGACGCCCTCGGAATGACAGAGGGAGAAGGCGGGGTTAGGAGGCCGGCGGCGTGGCCGGCTGGCGCCAGAGGGCGGGGAAGATGAGGAGGACGGCGGGGGGGAGGAGGAAGGGGCCGACGGTGGCGGCGGTGAGGACGGTGAAGACGACGAGGGCGAAGGGGATGGCGGTGAGGAGGATGCGCCCGGCGACGGCGCCGCGCTGGAGGAGCCGCTCGCCAATAAAGATGGCGATGCCGAGGGCGGCGACGGGTAGCAGGACGGCGAGGGCTTCGGCGGCGCGGCCGGCGGCGATGGCGGAGACGCCGGTGGGATTGCCGTCAGCGGCGTCATAGAGGGGGAGGAAGAGGAGGAGGGGGGCGAGGATGGCCCAGGCGGCGGCGATGCGCGCCATCCAGACGAGGATGCGCTGGATGCTGGACGGGGGGACTGGATCAGCGGCGATGGCGGGTTATCCTTCGTCGTCCTCGTCGTCGTCGCCGTCGTCGTCAGCGGCGGGCGCGGGCTCGTTGTAGGGCGGGAGGCCGAGTTTGACCGACGGTCGCGAGCCTTCGCCGCGGGGCTTGCGGGTGGGGAGGTCGAGCAGCAGTTGGTGGAGGGCGGCGAGCTGCTTGGGCGTACCTTCCACCAGCACGCCGGAGACGCCGGCGTCGCGGAGGGCGATGAGGGTGTCGCGGGTCGCGGTGGAAGAAACCCAGGTCAGCAGGGGTTTCCTGGTTGCGGCGGAGACGCGGTAGAAGGGGAGGAGCCGCTCGATGCTGAGGGGTTCGCCGGGGGCAGCGAGGGCGTAGGCGTCTGCGGGCAATGCCTCCAGGGTGCGGAGGGTGGCGGAGGAGATATCGGCAGGCAGGCGGAGGATGCGGTCGAGGCCGTCGGTGGACTGGAGGATGGCGATGGAGTCGGCGAGTTCCAGGATGGCGAAGTCGCAGGTAGAAGGGTCGCTGCCGTTGGCGTTGGCGTGCGCGCCGCAGGGGGTGCCGGCGGCGAGCTTGAGCTGATCGGCGAGGCGGGACCTGGACGGCTTGGCGGGCGCTTGCTTGACGAGGATAGCGTCGGCGCCGGAGGCGACTGCGGCGGCTGCCGCGGCGGGCTCGGCGGCGGCGGTGACGGCGATGAGAAGCATGGCGGCGCGGCGTTCGCTTTGGGGCATGCCGAAGCCCAGGCGCGGCGCGGCAGCTTTGCCGGTGCGAGCAATTTTCTCCAGGAGGATGCCCATGGGGGATGCCTTTCAGGGTGGGGTAGCGGGAGAGGGTGGGCCGCGGCGGCGCAGCCTGCATCTCCGATTGTCGCAGCTTGCGGGCTAGTGCCTAGCCCGCCGCGTCTATGATGCTGGCGGGCGCGAGGGCATGTCAAGGAGTTGTACTCGTCCACTACACGTGGAGAGGCCCCTTCGCGGGGAATGCTGCCGCGCAGCGGGGGCAAACCTCTGTTGTTCCCACCCACCCTCCCACATATGTTGTAAGAGAGGACGGGGGCACATCCCCCGTTCCCTCTGCCAGAAAGGGTCTTCGCCCCTTGCTGGACATACCCCAGGACAGGATACTGCCGCGCAACTGCGTATGTGCGACGGCCCAGGTCTGCTCCCATCCACAGGTGTAGAATACCTGCATGCCGCCGCTGAACCTGCTGTCCCTGGTGGGGAATACGCCGCTGGTGGAGCTGCCACGCATCTCGCCCAAGCCTGGGATTCGTATTTTCGCCAAGCTGGAGGGGCAGAACCCTACGGGGAGCGTGAAGGACCGCGTGGCGCTGGCGCTGGTGGAGCAGGCGGAGCGTCGCGGGAAGCTGAAGGCGGGGGATACGATCGTGGAGGCGAGCAGCGGGAACACGGGGCTGGCGCTGGCGTTTGTGGCGAAGCAAAAGGGGTACAAGGCGGTGGTGGCGCTGCCGCGCCACGTGGCCCCAAGCATCCGCGATCTGCTGCACATGTACGGCGTGGAGATCGTGTGGTGTGACGGGGGCATGGACAACGCCATCCGTACGGCGCGGGCGCTGGCGCAGGAGCGGGGGTACTTCCCGCTGGGACAGTTCAGCGATGAGGCGAATGTTGAGGTGCACTATCGCACGACGGGAAAGGAGATTCTGGACGCGCTGCCGCAGGTGGATGCGTTTGTGGCGGGGATCGGGACGAGCGGCACGGCGATGGGTGTGGGACGCCGCTTGCGTGAGGCGAACCCGGAGGTGCAGATCATCGGCATCGAGCCCAGGCCGGGGGAGTATTTGCAGGGGTTGCGGCCCATCGGCGAAGGGTTCATGCCGCCGCTGCTGCGGCTGGGGCAACTGAGCGGGCGGTTCATGGTGGACAGCGCCACGGCGTTCGAGTGCGCGCGGCTGGTGGCGCGGGAGGAGGGGATCCTGGCGGGGGCATCGGGGGGGGCTGCCTTGCACGGGGCGCTGCGGGTGGCCCAGCGGATGGAGCGGGGAAATATCGTGGCGATGTTCGCCGACGGCGGGTGGAAGTATTTGCCTTCGCGTCCGTGGGCGGGCTTGGAGTCGCCGGAGACGCAGGCGGCCCTCGACGATGTGCACTGGTGGTAGCGGGAGTGGGCTAGGCGGCGAGGAGGGGGACGAACTCATCCTCGGTGTCTTCGAGAGGCATCTGGCCGGTGCCGCGGAGATAGAGGGTCACGGCATGCACGCGCATATCGCGGCCAGCGGGGATTTCGCCGAGCTTGCTGTAGATGTTGCTGATGTGGCGCTCCACGGTCTTGGGTTCGAGGTAGAGGACCTCGGCGATGGTGCCGTTGCGGTAGCCCTTGGACATCCAGCTGAGGACTTCGAGTTCGCGCGGGGAGAGGTCTTTGAGCACGGTCATCTTGGGCTCGTTGGTAGTGATGAGCCCCTCCATCACGCTCTGATCGAGAATGACGCGGCCTTCGGCGACGGACTGCACGACCTGGGTGAGCTGCTCCACGGTGTCCACGGTGTGCTTGAGGAGGTAGGCGCAGCCGACGCCGGCGCCGGAGGAGAACTTGCGCAGCTCGGCGATGCCTTTGACGTCATAGCAGGCGGAGAGCATGACCACGGCAGTGGACGGGGAGGCCTGCCGCACCGCCTCCAGCTTGTGGACGGTGGCAGGGAGCAGCACCTTGATGACGAGCAGGAGGACGTCCGGCTTGAGGGTGGCGGCGGCGCGGCTGAGGGAAGCGCCGTCGGAATCGCTGGAGGCGCCGGCGATGGTGATGCCGGCGTGGCTGTGGAAAAACGAAAGATACGCTTCGCGGAGAATCTGCTGTTCTTCGGCGACGTAGAGCGAGAGCTTGCGGTCGAGTCTAGGCATGTGCGGCATTCCCCCACCTCTGCAAAACTGTGCGTCCATCATCGCAACAGGAGAGGGCGCGGGTAACGGGGGCAACCTGTTGCGCGGGCGATGGCATCACCACTCCATAGGCAGGGAAATGCCGCGCCGTCCGTGGGGGAAATCACTGCGCGGAGTACGGGGTATCCCGCGCCGCATTGGATTGTCGCCGCGCCGCACCGGCCCCGCGCTATACTGGACGTTCATGTCTCGGATATGCTGCGGGCAGGGTACGGTAGGCACAGGAGCGTCATGGAAATCGGGATTATCGGGCTATCGAAGAGCGGAAAGACGACGGTGTTCAACGCGCTGACGCGCGGCCATGCCAAGGTAACGGCAGGAGCGGGAGGGGGCAAGCCGAACGTGGGCGTGGCGAAGGTGCCGGACGCGCGGCTGGACAAGCTGACGGCGATGTTCAAGCCGAAGAAGACGACGCCCGCGGAGGTGACGTATGTGGACATCCCCGCGGCGCCGGAGGGGCTGGGGAAGGAGGCGGGGATCGGCGGGGAGTATCTGAACCGGCTGCAACGCGCGGATGCGCTGCTGCATGTGGTGCGGGGCTTCGACGATCCATCAGTGCCGCATGTGCAGGGGACGGTGGACGCGTTCCGCGATGTGGGGACGATGGACATGGAGCTGGCCTTTTCCGACCTGGCGATCCTGGAGAGGCGCTTGAAGCGGCTGGAGGCGGACCTCAAGCGGGCGAAGGTGATTGAGCGGGACGCGCTGCACAAGGAGGAGGCGCTGCTGACGCGGGTGAAGGACGCGCTGGGGGCAGGCAAGGCGCTGCGGGACATGCTGCTGGAGGCGGAGGAGCGTCGCGTGCTGGAGAACTATCAGTTCCTCACGGGCAAGCCGCTGCTGGTGGCGCTGAATATCGACGAGGCGCACGTGCCGAAAGAAGCGGAGCTGGCAAAGGAGTTGGGGAAGCACATAACGGGGGCGGCGGTGCGCGGGGTGGCGCTGTGCGGCAAGCTGGAGGCGGAGCTGGGGCAGATGGCGCCGGAGGAGGAGCGGGAGTTCCGCGCGTCGCTAGGGGCGGGCGAGTCGGGGTTGGTGCGCATGATCCGGCTCTCCTACGATGTGCTGGGCCTGATCTCATTCTTCACGGTGGGGGAGGATGAGTGCCGCGCTTGGACGATCACGCGCGGGCTGGCGGCGCAGAAGGCGGCGGGGAAGATTCATTCCGACATCGAGCGGGGGTTCATCCGCGCCGAGGTGATCGCCTACGACGATTTGATGAAGGCAGGGGGCATGGCGGAGGCGCGGAAGCTGGGTACGCTGCGGGCGGAAGGGAAGACGTACGAGATCAAGGACGGGGACATCGCGCATTTTCTGTTCAACGTATAGAGGCGCGGGGAGACGATGCAGCGAACGAAGGCCCTCCGGTCGAACCGGAGGGCCTTCTGCATTTCGAGAAGCAGGCGAGGGATGCGCTAGCCGATGCTGAAGACGACCTGCACCTGGATGCGGACTGCAAGCTCGCCACCGGAGAACGGCGTGGCGGCGTCGCCTGCGGCCTTGGGCGCGGCGAACGCCAGCGCCTCCCGCTGCACCACGGGGGTGGCGCTGTACTCCACGATGGAGATAGCGGCGCCGAGCTTGACGCCTGCGGTCCTGGCCAGCGCCTGGGCCTTGGCGAGGGCGTCCTTGACGGCAAGCTCGCGGGCGGTTGCTTCCAGCGGCTTCTGATCGTCAAGGGAGAAGCTGATGCTGTTGACGCGTGTGGCGTCGCCGCCGGCGGCCGCTGCGCCGTCTACCGCCGCGCCGACTTTATCGAGCGCGCGCACCTTGGCCTGCACGTTGTTGGTGACGCGGTAGCCGACGATGCGCGGCGTGCTCTGGCGGATGCCGTTGATGGTGCGCTCTTCGTAGACGGTCACCGGCTGGATGGTGAAGCTGGTGGTTTGGACGTCCTTATCGGCGACGTCGCTAGCCTTGAGCGAGGCGAGGATGGCGGTCATGGCAGTGGCGGCTTGGGAGCGCGCGGCGGAGACGGTATCGGCGCGGGTCTCTACGCCGAGGCTGACGATGGCGATGTCCGGGGCGGCGTTGACTGCGCCATTGCCGTTGACGGAGATGCCCACCTGCTGGCTGCTGCCCAGGGCCAGGCGCTGCACGTCGAGCGATGTCATGGCGGCGTTGCTGATGCCGTTGATGTTGCTGGACGACGGCTCATTGCCGTCCGAGCAAGCGGCGACGAGCACGGCGGTGATGGAGGCGATGGCGACTATGGGAATCCAGCGGCGTGAAGCGAGCGATTGCATGGAGGTCCTCCTGCGATGCTTTTGTGACGGCACTATTTGTGATGGCGACGTATGTAAGACGCGAGGGGGGCGGCGTTTGTTCCGCTAGGGGCTGGAACGGCGTGTGCGCCAGCGCCAGGCCAGGGCGATGGCGGCGGCGGCGGTGAGTGCGGCGGCGGTAAGTTGTAGCGCCAGCCAGGGGAAGTTCTCTGTGGCGGGCTGCGACAGGATGGCCTCCAGTGACTTCAAGCTAGCGTCAGGTGAGGGCGCGGCGGCGCTATTGATGGCCTCAGTCTGGGCGCCGCCGATGGCTGGCGCTCCTGTTGCCCCGCGAACGCCGGTGATGCTTTGCGGGCCACTGGCTGACGGGGCGAACGCATCTGCGACGGGCGCGGTAGAGGGTCTAGCGGTGGCAGCGGCCAGCGGTGCAGGGCGGCCTGTGGGTGCGGGCGCCGCCGTCGCGAGGGGACGCTGCGCGATGCTGTCCTGGAACGCGGTGGTGGAGTCAGGCTGCGTGGCCGGTGCGCCGCTGTGAGTGAAGAGGTCGAGCGAGCCGCCGATGAGGGTGAAGGCGAGGAAGGCCAGCGCGGTGGCCGAGGCGATGGGCAGGAGGAGGCGCGGGCCAAGCCACTGGTTAGGGTGGGGGGTGGAAGGAGACGCGGGCCGGCGCAACATCACAGGGGTGAGGGCGAAGGATCGCGGGGCAGCGGCGTACGGGGCGGCGCGGAGGATGGCGACGGTGGCGCGGAGCGTCTCCAGCTCGCGGCGGGCGTCTGCGGAGCGGGCGAGCAGCGCCTCGACCCTGGCGCGCTCGGCGGGGGAGAGGACGCCGTCGAGGTAGGCAGAGAGTATTTCACTTCTGCGTGCTGCTGCGTTGCGTGTGAATGCAAACATGGCTGGTTCCTACTTGGGGAGACGGTAGCGGTCAGGCAAAAGTTCCCGGTGGGCGGCGAGGAGGTCGCGGACGCGGGCGCGGGCGCGGCTGAGGCGCGATTTTACCGTGCCGATGTTGACGCCGGCAGCCTGGGCGACTTCTTCATAGGCCAGGCCCTCGACGTCCACGAGCACGAGCACGGAGCGCTGGTCTTCCGGCAACGCGGCGATGGCTTGCTGGATGGCGGCGGATAGCTCGGCGCTGAGGGCTAGGGACTCCGGCGAAGGGTCTTTCGAAGGCGGCTGGAAGGACGGCGTCTCCAGGAGCGCATCGAGGGAGGGGCCGCTGTGGCGCTTGGAGGTGCGGAGCTGGTCGTAGCAGGCGTTGACGGCGATGCGCAGGAGCCAGGCGCGGAAGCTGCCGCCACGGTAGGAGGAGATGTTGCGGTAGGCGGAGATGAAGGCTTCTTGGGCGGCGTCTTCGGCGCCGGCGGGGGAGCCGAGCATGCGCCACGCCAGGTTAAAGACCTGGGACTGGTAGGATTCCACCAGGCGGTTGAAGGCGTCGAGATCGCCCTGGCGGCTGCGTTGGATGAGGGTGGGTTCGTCCATGGGGATGACAGAAGGGGCGCGAGGCAATTCTAGCATGGGACGGGAGGCGGCTTCTGGCCTGCGCACGATGCAGTCCCCTATAATACAGAGACGCTATGCAGATCAACCCTGAGTCCCCTCCAGAAGTTCGGGAGCAGCAGACCCTGTGGCACCAGCTGCGCAGCATCGTGGGGACGGTGGCGATGGTGGCGGTCATCCTCGTGCTGTTGTCCACGTCGTTTCGCAACTTTCAAGTGGACGGGAGCAGCATGCATCCGAACGTGCAATCAGGCCAGTACCTGGTGGTGAACAAGGCGGCGTACCGGGATATTTCGCTAGGCTCGTGGGGAGGGTGGATACCCTTTATCGACGGGGACGGCGATGGGCACGTCGTCCCCTTTGGCGAGCCGAGGCGCGGCGACGTGATTGTGCTACGGGACCCATCGCAGCCGGAACGCAACCTGATCAAGCGGGTCATCGGCTTGCCCGGTGAGACGGTGGAGGTGCGATTGGGCATGGTGTACATCAACGACCGCAGGCTGGATGAGGATTACCTGGTGTACCGCGACACGCGCACGGTGGCGAGGACGACGGTGCCGGCGCGGGGCTATTACGTGATGGGCGATGAGCGGATTGACAGCCTGGATTCGCGGATCATCGGCCCGGTGCCGAAGGAAAACATCATCGGCAAGGCGTGGGTCACGTACTGGCCTGTGGGCCGCCTGGGGATAGTGCAGAACCTGGGGCCGCGCCTTGCGGCAAGCTAGCCGCGCCTAGCGAGAATGTGTACGATAGCGGTGTGGCGCATGGGCCGGTAGCTCAGTGGAAGAGCACCTGACTTTTAATCAGGGTGTCGTGGGTTCGAACCCCACCCGGCTCACCA
>SHYB01000014.1 GCA_009693015.1 Dehalococcoidia bacterium | reverse complement strand
GACGGCGGGCGCTCCGCCGCCGTGGCGCTGGCGCGGACGCCGCCTGCGCTGCCGCACGCGGGGCAAATCGCACGCCGCGTCACGCTGTTCCGCAGTGAACTGCGATGGGGAAGGGTGGTGTACATTATTCATTCTGGCCGTGGCCGCGCGGGGCGGGGGGGGGAAACCTTGCCATGGGCGTAGGACTCCCGTATACTGCTGACCTGTGTGGTTGGGACGATGGTGTTACATTGGGAGGGCAAGGTCCACATGGAATTTCCAAAGTGTCAAAAATGCGGCGTCGGCGATCTAGTGCCGCTGTCAGATTTTGGCAGCCAGGGCGCGCCGATTCACTACAAGGCGTGGGTGTGCACGAACCCCGATTGCCTGTTTAACCTCAAGATCCGCAACGGCGATGTGTACATTAACGAGCCGATCAACAACGGCGCGAATCACGTCCGCAGCCGCTAGCGCGGGCACGTCCCGCGGCTGACAGGGGAGATCCCTCGCCGCCGCATGGGAGGAGCGCCAGCCTAGGGCAAAGGCGCACCTCCAGGTCGTGTTGTGGAAGCGATCGCTTGGGGCGTCGCTCATCGTGGTTGGCTTGGGTGTTATGGCCGGCGTAGCGCTCTACGCGTGGTGTTTGCCGTGCGCCACACGCATCAGCATCTCCGCGCTGCCCAGGGCTGCGCAGGCCGGGAACTTGCGCAGGCAAGCATACCGGCGGCGCGTGGGGCGCCCATGCGGGCGCGGTTGCGTTATGGTAACATTGAACCATAGCGCATCCGTTCGCCACTCGCCCTAGCGCACCCTTGGAGGAGCACCGCTGATGCAGGCACAAGTCCAGCAGTTCCTGGAGTTTTTGACCGCAGAGAAAGGGTTCTCCCCCAACACACGCGACGCCTATCAGAACGACCTGGGCCAGCTCACCGAGTACCTGGGGGGCAAGCTTGGGCCAGGCGCCGGCGCGGATGCGTGGGCCAAGGTGTCCCGCGATCATCTGTCCCAGTATGTCTCTTCCATGCGAGCGCGCGACTACGCCGCCACCACCGTGGCCCGCAAGATCGCCGCCGTCAAATCGTTCTACGCATTCCTCGTGGACGAAGGCAAGGTCACCCAAGATCCTACCGAGGAGATCGCCACGCCGAAGGTCGGCCGCCCGCTGCCCAAGTACCTCTCCAACGAAGATATGGAACGCTTGCTGGCGCAACCACGCCGGAAGGGGCGAAACCCGGAGAACTTGCGCGACGAGGCCCTCCTGCAACTGGTGTACGCCACGGGCATGCGCGTCACGGAGCTCATTTCGCTCAGCGTGGGCGATGTCAACCTGGAGAGCAAGATGGTGCGCTGCATGGGCAAGGGGGCTAAGGAGCGCATGATCCCCATGCACGACCATGCCGCGGAGGTGGTGCGCGGCTATCTGCGTGCTGCGCGTCCCCACCTGGCGCGAGGTATGACGGAGAAGGGGATGTTCTTGAACCGCCGCGGGCAGCGCCTGACGCGACAGGGGTTCTGGCTCATTCTGAAAAACCATGCCCGCGATGCAGGCATCGCCGCGCGGATCACGCCGCACATCCTCCGCCACAGCTTCGCCACGCACATGCTGCGCGGCGGGGCGCCTCTGCGTAACGTGCAGGAGCTGCTGGGCCACGCCAATATCAGCACCACGCAGGTCTACACCCACCTCACCAGCGACCACGTGCGCGAAGAATATACCAAGGCCCATCCCCGGGCCACCTAGCGACGGCGTGTGATCACCGGAGCGACCATGTACGCGAACAGCACGCCAAGGTCTGTTCCCGGGCAATGCAAGCACGGCGCGCCATGACCGCTACAGCGCAGACGATTGCCGTGGGGAGCGACGAGTCCACGCCGCTGACGGTCGCCGTCAGCGCCGAGCTGGGGCGCCGCGGGCACACCCTGACGCTGCACGGCGCTCTCTCCCAAGGCGACGCTCGCTGGCCGGTGGTGGCGCGGGAGGTGGCGGAGGCCGTGGCGGGCGGCGCGGCGAGCCAAGGGGTGCTTTTCTGCTGGACGGGCACCGGCGGCAGTATTGCCGCCAATTAAGGTTCGCGGCGTGCGCGCCGCCCTGTGCGCCGACGCGGAAACAGCGCGAGGGGCACGGATGTGGAATGACGCCAATGTGCTGTGCCTCAGCCTGAAGAAGACATCGCCGGCGGTGGCGAAGGGAATTCTGGATGCTTGGCTGGCCACCAGCGTGGACGCCGGCGAGGCGGCGAATATCGCGTTGGTGCATGACGCGGATACATCTGACGCATTTCGCGGCAGAATCGGCATATAAGCGTCGGATGCTCGCTGTCTGCGGTGCGCCATGCGTGCAGGTTGTCCAGATTTCGGCACGGGAAGCCGTCGTTTGTCGTTGTTGACACCGGGCTAGAATGATATAGAGTGCACCAACCTCTGGGGACGGTCGCCGGGTTCGCTGGAACAATAGGCACACGAGCAAGGGGGTGGGTTATGCCAGTGGTCACGCTTTCGGGCAGGCATGGTAGCCCGGTGCGAGCGGTGGGCGTGGAGGCGGCGCGCCTTCTAGGGGCGGACTACGTTGACCACACCCTGATCATGGAAGCGGCCAAGCGGGTGGGGGCGACTGTGGGCGCGGTGGCGGAGAAGGACGAGCGCTTGGCGCGCGGCGGCGAACGCATCGCGCGGGCGTTCCAGCGATTTCTCGAACGCTCCGCCGCGGCGGGTTCCGCCGGTGACCCGTTCATGGGACCAACGGGGATCGAAGTGCTGCTCTCGCGTTCCATGTCGGACGCGGCGGCGGAGCCGCAGAGCACTGCGGACCAATTCAACGATAAAAAGATGACGGAGGTGATCACCTCCGTCATTCAGGACCAGGCGGCTACGGGAAACGTCGTCATCATTGGCCGCGGCAGCAACGTCATCCTGCGCAACAGGCCAAACGTCTTGCACGCCTGGGTGATATCGGCGCTGGAGACGCGCATCGCCGAGGTGGCGCGGCGGGAGCAGATCACTCCGGAAGCGGCGTCGCAGTACATTAAAAAATTCGAAGAGGGACGGCTGGCGTACTACAAGAAGTTTCACAAGACGGACCCCGGCAACCCCGAGCTCTATCACCTGTTCCTCAACGTGGACCGTCTGGGTACGGAGCGCACGGCGCGCATCATCGCTGAAGCCGCCAGGGAGCAGGAGCAACTGGCGGCGAAGCAGAGGCCTTCCTCATAATCGCGGGCGGCGCGGGCAGTATGTTCGCTTGCGTGCCACGGGAGGCGACCCCTATACTAGCTCTAGGAACGGAGCAGGAGAGCGCATGCCAAAACACTCCAAGCGCGTAGCGGCCCGCCAGTCGGAGCTGTCCAAGCGCAAGAAACGCCCGGCGCATCGTCCGCAGCATGGCGAGGCGGAAGGCGGTGAGGTGTCGCCGTCAGCGAGCATGGTCCAGACGGATGCCACCGCGTCCGTGGGCGCCGCCGTTCCCAGCGCTGACGCAGGCGCCACCGCTGGCGCCGCTCCCGCCGCGTCGCGCCCCGCGCAGCCGGTCGCTGCTACCTTCAAGGCGCCCCGTCGCAACACCGGTACGGGAGCGATGTTGCCTACGTTCGGCGCGCGCAAGACGCCCGCGGGCAACCTCTACCTGGCGAGCGACCTGCGCGGCGTGTTCGCTGTCTCCTCGCTCATGATCGTGGTGCTCATCGTTCTCGCCATCGTCCTCAACTAGCGCCGTTTCCACGCGCCCAGGCGTTGCGCGATGCGTCCCGTAGCCGTCATGGCGTCCTGCCCCACCTTTGCATTCGGCACCGCGTGCTAGAATTGCTTCTGATATGGAGCCCTCTCGCGCCGTAAAACTGCTCGCGGCCACGCCCACCAAGCCCGGCGTATACACCATGAAGGACGCCGCCGGTTCGGTGCTCTATGTGGGCAAGGCGTCCAACCTGCGCAACCGGCTGCGCTCGTACTTCGGCGCCCCCGCGGACCTCTCCATCAAGGTGCTGGAGATGATGCCGCGCGTGGAGGAGTTCGAGTACATCGTCACCGCGTCGGAGGCGGAGGCGCTGCTGCTGGAGAACAACCTCATCAAGCGGCACAAGCCCCGGTTCAACATCCGCCTGAAAGACGATAAGAACTACCCCTACATCAAGGTGACGCTCCAAGAAGACTGGCCCCGGCTGGACATTACGCGCCGCGTGAGCCAGGACGGGGCGCGCTACTTCGGCCCCTTCGCCAGCGCCAGCAGCATGCGCAAGACCATGGCCCTGCTCAAGCGGCTCTTCCCCTATCGCTCCTGCACCAAGGCCATCACCGGCACCGATCCCCGCCCCTGCCTGGAGTACCACATTCACCGCTGCGTGGCCCCCTGCGTGGGGTTCGTGACCAAGGAGCAGTACCGTCAGGTGATTGACCAGGTGTGCCTCTTCCTGGATGGCAAGCAGGACACGGTGCTGCGACAGTTGCGATTGGACATGCAGGCAGCGTCGGACGCCGAGGCGTTCGAGCGCGCCGCCCTGGTGCGCGACCAGATACAGGCCATCGAGCGGGTGGCGCAGGAGCAGAAGGCGGTGTCGCTGGAACGGCAGGACCAGGATGTGATCGCGGTGGCGCAGGATGGCGATGAAGCGCTGGTGGAGGCCTTTTTCATCCGGCAGGGCAAGCTCATCGGCAGGGAGAGTTTTCTCCTAGAAGGCGCGCGAGGGGAAGCCCCGGCAACCGTGCTGGGGGAGTTCGCCGCGCAGTACTATGCCACCGCGGCGCAGGTGCCCCCGGAGATTCTGTTGCAGCACGAGCCTGCGGACGTGGAGGCGCTGCGCGCGCTGGCATCGGCGCGACGGGGCAAGCTGGTGGCGATCAAGACGCCGGTACGGGGCGATCGCAAGAAGCTCATGGAGATGGTCGCCGCCAACGCACGCGAAGGGCTGCAGCGGCGGCGCGTGCAGTGGATGGCGGACAGGGAAAAGGTCGCCGGGGCGCTGGGCGATCTGCAGGAGCATCTCAGCCTGCGCGCCCCGCCGCGCCGCATGGAGACCTACGATATTTCCAACATCCATGGGCAGAGCGCGGTGGGGAGCATGGTGGTGTTCGTCAACGGCGAGCCGCGCCCACGGGAGTATCGCCGCTTCCGCATCAAGGGCGTGGAGCAGATTGACGACTACGCCATGATGCGCGAGATGCTGCGCCGGCGTTTTGCCAGACTAGGGCGCAAGGCGGGCGACGCCTTTACGCCAGGCGCGGGCAGCGAAGCTGCGGCGACCGAAGGATTCGGCGTCGTCCCCGACCTGGTGTTGATAGACGGCGGCAAGGGGCACCTCAACGCTGCGCTGGAGGTGCTGCTGGGCCTGGGCCTGGGCGACCTGCCCCTGGCGAGCATCGCCAAGCGGGAGGAAGAGGTGTATATCCCCGATATGGACGAGCCGGTGCCGCTGCCGCGCCGCTCCCAGGCGTTGTACCTGGTGCAGCGCATGCGCGATGAGGCGCACCGCTTCGCCATCACGTACCACCGCGCCGTCCGTTCGCGCGCCAGCGTCAGATCGGCGCTGGACGATGTGAGCGGCATTGGCCCGTGGCGCAAGAAGGCGCTCCTGGGCCGCTTCGGCTCCGTGCAGGCGATCCGAGATGCGCCGGTGGACGAGCTGGCCACGGTCATGGGCATGACGCGCTCCCTGGCGGAACGGCTCAAGGAAAAGCTGTAACTCTTTGGGAGCGCCGAAAAAGGGCGGCGTTTGTCCCGGCAACGCGTGCAGGGCCTTTCTTGCGCCGCGCGGGTGCCCACTCCTATACTAGGCAGCCTGGAGGCCGGCATGCTTCTGGCGGTAGACATCGGCAACACCAACGTCAACTTCGGCGTGTTCGACGGCGAGACGCTGAAGGCCACGTGGCGCGTCTCTTCCGACGTGCGCCGCGAGCCGGATGAATATGCCGCGCTGAGCCTGGTGCTGCTGGAGCGCAAGGGCATCCCCGTGGCGCAGATCACCGACTGCATCGTGTGCAGCGTGGTGCCGCCGCTGACGCCGGTGATTGACGCGGCGCTGCGCGCCTATTTCAACATCGCGCCGCTGATCCTTGGCGCAGGGACGCGCACGGGCATGCGTATCCTCTATGAAAACCCGCGCGAGGTGGGGGCCGACCGCATCGCCCACGGCATCGCGGCGTACAAGCGCTACGGCGGGCCGGTGATCGTCATAGACTTCGGCACGGCCACGGTGTTCGACGCGATCAACGTTGACGGCGACTACCTCGGCGGCGCCATCGCCCCCGGCATCAACCTGGCGGCGGAGGCATTATTCCAGCGCGCCTCCCGCCTGCCGCGCATCGAGCTGGGCCGCCCCAAGCAGGCGATTGGGCGCAACACGGTGGCGAGCATGCAGTCCGGGATGTTCTACGGCTACGTCGGTCTGGTGGAGGGTCTGGTGCAGCGCTTCCAGCAGGAGCTTGGCGGCGGGGCGAAGGTCGTCGCCACCGGGGGCATGGCCCAGGCCATCGCCCAGGACACCAAGGTCATTGACGCCATTGACCCCGACCTGGTGCTCACCGGGCTCCGCCTGTTGCACGAGCTGAACGCCTCTCCCGGGCGTCACGAGAAGGGCGCGGGGCATGCTTAAGGGCAAGCGCATCGTGCTGGGGGTGAGCGGGAGCATCGCGGCGTACAAGGCGGCGGACGTGGCGAGCAAACTGGTGCAGGCGGGCGCGCTGGTGGACGTGGTGCTGACGGCGGAGGCGGCGCGCTTCGTCACCCCGCTGACCTTCAGCAGCTTGACGCATCAGCCTGTGGTGCACGATCTTTTCGACCTCGGCAGCGAGCTTGCCCTGGAGCACGTGGCCCTGGCCCGCCGCGCTGATGCCGTGCTCATCGCCCCCGCCACGGCGAACACCATCGCCAAGCTGGCGCTGGGCCTGGCGGACGATGCCCTCACCGCCACCGCGCTGGCGACGGAAGCGCCGCTGCTGGTGGCGCCGGCGATGGATGGGCATATGTGGGAGAACCCCGCGACGCGGCAGAATGTGCGTGCGCTGGCGGCGCGCGGCGTGACGATTGTCGGCCCCGGCAGCGGTTATCTGGCCTCCGGCATGCGTGGCGTGGGACGGCTGGCGGAGACTGTAGAGATACTCGGCGTGCTGCGGCAGGTGCTGGGGAAGAACGGCGACCTTGCGGGGACGCATATCGTGGTGACGGCGGGCGGCACCCAGGAACCCATCGACCCGGTGCGCGTCATCACCAATCGCTCATCCGGCAAGATGGGGTACGCCATTGCCGAGGCGGCGCGCGATCGGGGGGCGCGGGTGACGCTGGTGGCGGCGCCGGTGGCGCTGGGGGACCCACCGGGGGTGACGGTGGTGCGTGCGGCGACGGCGCAGGAGATGGCGGCAGCGGTGGCCCAGGCGGTGAAGGGCGCGCAGGCGCTCATCATGGCGGCGGCCGTGGCCGATTTCCAGGCCGCGGCGCCCGCGCTGCAGAAGATTAAGAAGAGCGGCGCGGGCCTGACGCTGGAGCTTGTGGCCGCCCCGGACATTCTCTCCCAGACCAAGGGCGTGCCGGTGCGGGTAGGCTTCGCCGCGGAGAGCACCGGCCTGCTGGCCAACGCTCGCGCCAAGCTCAAGAAGAAGTCGCTGGATTTGATCGTCGCTAACGACATCACCGAGGTGGGCAGCGGCTTCGGCGCGGAAAGCAACCGCGTCGTCATCCTGGATAGGGCGGGGAAGGCGGAGCGCCTGCCCCTGCTGCCGAAGTACGACGTAGCCTGGCGCATCCTCGACCGCGTGGCGCCGCTGCTGCGCTCGAAGAAGAAGCGTTAGCGCGGGCACGGCGGTCCTGGCGCTCGCCTCTGCTACAATGTCGGTATCCTTTGCACACAGGACGGCGACGTGGCGCGCATTACCATTATCGGGCTAGGGCTGATGGGAACCTCGCTGGGCATGGCGCTCAAGAGGGCGGACAAGCGCGGGCACCGCATCACCGGCTTTGACGCCGATGTGAAGGTGGCGCGCAAGTCCAAGGGCCGCGGCGCCGTTGACCACGTTGAGGATGATCTGGCGAAGGCGGTGGCGGCAGCGGAGGTGGTGGTGATCGCCACGCCGGTGCGGGCGGTGAAGCCTGTGCTGGAGACCATCGCCGGGCATCTGCCGCAGGGCGCGGTGGTCACCGACGTCGCCAGCACCAAGCGACAGGTGATGGCGTGGGCCGAGGAGCTGCTGCCGCGCGGCGTCAGCTTCATCGGCGGGCACCCCATGGCTGGGCTGGAGACTTCCGGGCCGGACGCCGCCAAGGCCGATCTCTTTGTGGGCGCGCGCTGGTGCCTCATGCCGGGCCGCCACGCCACCGAAGGGGCGCTGCAGAGCGTTATGGCGATGGCCGTGTCCGTGGGCGCCAAGACGCTGTTCATTGATCCTCAGGAGCACGACCTGCTGGTGGCGGGCATCAGCCACGCCCCGCTGGCCCTTTCCGCGGCGCTTGTCGCCTCCACCTCGCGCAGCGCATCGTGGCCGGAGATGGCGGCGCTGGCGGCAGGGGGCTACCGCGATGTATCGCGCCTGGCATCGGGCAGTCCCACGATGAGCGTGGACATCTGCCTGACGAACGGCGACGCCATCGAAGAGTGGCTGGGCCGGTGCATCGCCGTGCTGGAGGAGATTCGAACGCACGTCAAGGCCCAGGACGCCGAGCAGCTCATCCGTCTCTTTTCTGATGCCTACTCCGAACGCGAAAGGTGGCTTGCCGGCGTGGCGGCGGAGCGGCACCCCAAGGGTAAGGTTGAAGTGCCCACGATGGTCGATTCGGCCTACCGCACGCTCTTCGGCGAGGCGATGTACAAGCAGACCAAGCGCCTCTTCGAGCTGTCTAATAACCCCACGCTGCGATCGCGCCCGGAGACGGAAGACGATAAGCACGGGTCCGGCCCGGCGAAAACGCCTTCCAAGTAGCTGGCGAGTGTTTTCATGATGCAGACCGTCACGTCCCCTGCCAGGCGAGTGTCCCCATGATTCAGACGGTGACGTCCCCTGCCAGGATGCGCGGGGAGATCGCCGTGCCGGGGGACAAGTCCATCTCCCACCGATCCTTACTGTTCAACGCCATGGCCCGCGGCACGGCGCGGGTGGAAGGGCTGCTCCGCGCCGGCGATGTGTTCTCCACCATGCGTTGCCTGCGTGCGCTGGGCGTGCGCATAGGTGATACCGCGTGGGGCACGGTGACGGTGGAAGGCCGCGCCGGCCGGGGCTTCGCCGCCCCGGCGGAGGTGCTGGATGCAGGCAACAGCGGCACCACCATGCGCTTGATCTCCGGGCTGCTCGCGGCGCAGCCATTTGCCAGCGTCATCACCGGCGACGACTCGCTGCGACGCAGGCCCATGCGCCGCATCATCGAGCCGCTGCGCTCGATGGGGGCCTCCATTGTCGGCGCCGCCGGCAGTAACACCGGCGCCGATGGCGATGCCCACGCTCCGCTGACCATTCGCGGCGGCGCGCTGCACGGCATCCGCTACCGCATGCCCGTCGCCAGCGCTCAGGTCAAGTCCTGCCTGATGATCGCCGCGCTGTACGCCGAGGGCGCCACGGTGATCGAGGAGCCCGCCGCGACCCGCGATCACACGGAGCGCATGTTTCGCGCCATGGGTGCCCGCGTACGCGTGGACGGCAAGCATGTATCCGTCGAGCCGGGAGAGCTGCGCGCCGTGGATGTGCGCGTCCCCGGCGATATTTCTTCGGCGGCGTTCTGGCTCGTCGCCGCGGCGATCCACCCTGACGCCGACCTCACGGTGCGCAACGTGGGGGTCAACCCCTCGCGCACCGGCATCCTCGATGCGTTGCGCGCCATGGGCGCCAGCGTGGAAGTGATGGCCCTGCCTGACGCCGGCGGCGAGCCGGTGGCCGACCTGCGGGTGCGCTCCAGCCGCCTGCGGGGCACGGTGATTCGCGGCGACCTCATCCCCCGTCTCATTGACGAGCTGCCGCTGCTGGCGGTGGCCGGGGCCTGCGCCAGCGGGGTCACGGAGATCCGCGATGCCCAGGAGCTGCGCGCCAAGGAAAGCGATCGTATCCAGACCACCGCGGGCGAACTGCGGAAGCTGGGAGCCACGGTGGAAGAGCTTCCCGACGGCATGATTGTGCAGGGCGGCACGGGGCAGGGTGGCACGGCGTTGCGCGGCGCGGCGTGCGTCAGCCACGGCGACCATCGTATCGCCATGGCGATGGCCATCGCCGCGATGCGCGCGCAGGGCGAAACGGCGATCCATGACGCGGAGGCGGTGGACATCTCCTACCCGCAGTTCTGGGACACGCTGCAACGCATCGCGGTGGCGCGGTGAACAGGGAGGGCGCGCCGTTCTCTGCCCCGCGTGACGAACGAGCGACGCGGCCAGGCAGGGCAGGACAGCGCTCCGGGCGCGGCTCCTTCCGTTCCCGCGAGTGGATTCCCGAGTGGCTGAAAAGCCCGTTCTACGCCATCTACAACCAGCGCCTGCGCGCAAAAGTCGCCGCGGGCACGGCGCCGCGGCACATCGCCGTCATCCTGGATGGCAACCGCCGGTACGCCCGTCGCAACGGGCTGGCGGGCGCGGAAGAGGCGTACGCCATCGGCACCACGAAGGTGGAGGATATGCTGCGCTGGTGCGACCAGTTCGATATTCCCGTGGTGACAGTGTGGATTCTTTCGCTGGACAACCTGGCGCGGGACACCGAGGACGTGGCGGGGCTTTTGCGCGTGGTGGAGGAGCGGCTGCCGCGCTTGCGACAGGCGCAGGCGGGATTGAAACGCCCGCGACAGATCAGGGCGGTGGGGCGCATGGAGGCGCTGCCGCCATCGTTGCGGCAGGCGGCGCAGCAGGTGGAGGCGGAGACGGCGGGCAACGGGACGGCGGTGCTCAATATCGCCATGGGCTACGGCGGGCGGGAGGAGATCGTGGATGCGGTGAGGCGCCTGCTTGTCCAAGAATCACGCGCAGGCCGCACGCCCGAAGAGCTGGCGCAGCGCATCACGCCGCAGGACATCGCCGATCACCTGTACTTCAGCGCCACGCCGGAGCCGGAGCTCATCATTCGCACCAGCGGCGAAATACGGCTCTCCGGCTTCATGCTGTGGGAGAGCGTGTACAGCGAATACTACTTTTGCGATGTGCTGTGGCCGTCATTCCGCGAGATAGATTTCTTGCGTGCCCTGCGCAGCTTTCAAGAGCGCCACCGCCGGTACGGGCAATAACACGCCATGAGCAATGTCATCGCCGTTGAGGCGCTTCAGCACTCGTGAGGTGGGAAAGCGGCATGGGTAGTAGGGCGTGATGAGCGACGTGATCGTCGTTGAGGCGCTGGTGAAACACTACGGCGACGTGCGCGCCGTGGACGGCGTCTCGTTCGCCGTGCGCCGCGGCGAGGTGTTCGGCATCCTGGGGCCCAACGGCGCGGGCAAGACCACGGCGCTGGAGTGCATTGAAGGCCTGACGGCGCCCACCTCCGGCCGCGCCACGGTGCTGGGGCTGGACTCGCAGCGGGACGCGCTGAAGATGAAGGAACAGATCGGCGTGCAGCTCCAGGCCTCGGCCTACTTCAACTACCTGAAGCTCCGCGAGATACTGGAGCTGTTCGGGCGCTTCTACCGCCTGCGCGTGGACGCCGATGCCCTCCTCGCCAAGGTGGGGCTGCAAGAGAAGGCCAACACGGTGGTCAATAAACTCTCCGGCGGGCAGCAGCAGCGGTTCAGCATTGCCGCGACGCTGGTGAACGACCCCCAGGTGATCTTCCTGGACGAGCCTACCACCGGCCTGGACCCGCAGGCGCGACACAACCTGTGGGAGTTCATCCAGCGCATCCACAAAGAAGGGCGCACCATTGTGCTGACGACGCATTACATGGAAGAGGCCCAGGCGCTGTGCGACCGCGTGGCGATCATGGACCGGGGGCGCATCGTGGCGCTGGATAGCCCGGACGCGCTGGTGCGCAACCTGGAATCGCCGTACGAGGTGCGGTTCACGGTGAGCGGCGCGGCGGGCGCGACGGCGCTGGCGTCGCTGCCGGGGGTGCGCGGCGTGCGAGAGGAAGGCGCCGGCGCCTTTACGCTGCACACGGCAGATACGGCGGAGACGTTGCCTGCGCTGCTCGCCTGGGCGGCGCACCACGGCGCGCGCCTGGTCAAGCTGGAAGTCACCGCGGCCACGCTGGAGGATGTCTTCCTCAAGCTCACTGGCCGGGCGCTGCGGGAGTAGCCCTATGCGGCCGGGAACAAGATCATGAAGACGCCCGTCCTGCCACTGCTCATCATCGCCAATCTCAAGATGTCGGTGCGCAATCGCCAGGCGCTCTTCTGGGCCATGTTCTTCCCCCTGATCTTCGTCGGCGTCTTCGGCCTGTTCAATCTCGACGAGCTGCCCACCACCAGCATCGGCGTCATTGACTACGCGCAGGACGGGGTGTCGGCGGCCCTGGTGCGCGATCTGGAAAGCGTGGACAACGTGAAGGTGAAGCCGCGCACGGACGAGGCGCTGGCGCGGCAGGAGATCAAGGACAAGAAGCTCAAGCTGCTCCTGGTGTTACCTGCCGGGCTGGAGCGATCCGTGCAGCAGCGCGCGCCGGTGGGCATCCAGCTGGTGTTCGACGAAAGCGACCCCGTGGCGGCGGCGGGCGTCTCCGTGGTGCGCCGCTTCCTGGCGCAGGAGAACCTGCGCTTCACCCAGGCGCCGTCCGTGCTTGCCATCGCCTCGGAGGGCATTCGCACCAACAAGACCGACTACTTCGATTTTCTGCTGCCGGGCTTCATCGGCATGGGCGTGATGACCTACTCCATCATCGGCCTGGCCTCCATGCTCGCGGTGTATCGCGAGCAGAAGATATTCAAGCGCGTGCTGGCGACGCCGCTGCGCGTCAGCACATTCTTTACGGCGATTGTCGCCGCGCTGCTGGTGATTGCCGTGGCGCAGGCCGCGGTGATCTTGCTCACCGGCATCTTCCTTCTCGGCGGGCACGTCTACGGCAACTACCTGTACATCGGCGTGCTGGTGCTGCTGGGCAACAGTGTGTTCCTCGCCATCGGCTTCATCGTGGGGGCGCACGTGAACACGGTGCAAGCGGCCAGCGGCCTGGGGAACGCCGTGGCCATGCCCATGATGGTTCTTTCTGGGACGTTCTTCCCCACGGAGACGCTGCCCCCGATTCTGGAAAACATCGTGGCCTACCTGCCGCTGGCGGCGATGCTGGACGCGTTGCGCGGCGTGACGCTGGACGGGCAGCCGCTCTGGCACTTCGGCAAAGAGCTAGGCATCCTGGCGGCCTGGCTGGTGGGCACGTTCGTTATTGCGGTGCGCAGCTTCAAGTTCCGCTAGCGGCGGGGCGAATGACCGGCAGGGTCACGAATCAGCGCCGAGGGGTGGGAAGGCGAGGCGATTACTCGGCGGGGGCGGGGGTGGGTGCGTTGAGCAGCTTCATGCGCGCCTTGATGAGCTCCGGCGAGACGCGGTACACCTGCCGCACCAGGCGCAGCTTTTGCAGTGTCCAGATCGCGTAGCCGGAGAAGTCCACCTGCCACCACGCTAGGCCGTGGAACGCCGATCGCGGGAAGGCATGGTGGTTGTTGTGCCAGCCTTCGCCTGCGGCAAGGATGCCCACCACCGGGTTGTTAGTGGAGAGGTCCTTCCCCGTCTTGAACGGCCGCGTGCCGATGACGTGGCACACGGAGTTCACGCTCCACGTGACGTGATGCACCAGGAAGACGCGCACCAGCGATCCCCAGAGAAAGCCGCTGTAGCCGCCGATGAGAAATGGCAGGACCATGCCCAGCACTGCCCACCACAGGGCGGTGCGGCTGACGAACATCAGCACGGGGTCGTGCATCTGGCCTTTGGCGTACTGCTCCGGCTCGGCGCGCAGCGTGCCGAAGATCCACCCTACGTGCGCGTGCCAGAACCCCTGCGTCGGCGAATGCGGGTCCTCCGGCGTATCCGACTTGACGTGGTGCTTGGTGTGGATGGCGATCCAGGACAGCGCCGCGCCCTGAATGGACATGGTGCCGAGGATGAGAAGTAGCGCCCGCACCGGCCACGGCGCCTGGAACGACATATGGGTGCCCATGCGGTGGAAGCCGATGGTGATGCCCAGCGCTGTCGCCGCATAGAAGCCGCCCAGCAGCGCCAGGTCCTTGGCGGAAGGCAGGTCGGACGGGAGGTTCACCAGCGCGTAGATCACCCCTGCCAGCGGCGCGGCGACGAACAGGGCGGACGCGAACTGGTTTACTCGCTGCGCCAGGGGGGTGCGTCCCTTGGCCGACGCCGGGGCGATCTTGCCCCACAGTTGCTCGAACATCGCTCCTCCAGGACCGGTGGAAGTCTCGCCTTCATTATAGGGGCCCAGGTGAGCCGTGGAAACCCCGGAACCTGGGAACGCCCTGATTTGCCGGATGAAATAGCGAAGGGGCGGCTATCAGCCGCCCCTTCGGGGTGATCGGTCAGCGCAGCAGTGGTTAGAGGTTGCTGCCGCTGGTGGCGGAAGGCGTGGGGGTATTGGCCGGCGCTTGCGGGCGTGCAGGGCGGCGCGCGGGCTTGTCGTCATCGTCGTCATCGGATAGGCGCTCGCGGAACTTTTCGATCAGCTTTTCGCGCTGCTCCAGCGCCGGCCCGCGCCTTTCGCCCGGCACGGGGCGGTCGCCCTTGCCGCGGCCGTTGTTGGCAAGCGGTTTGCCCGGCAGCTTGAAGTTCTCGATATGCTTCTTCACGTTCGCTTCGAAGTTAACCAGGAGCTTGCCGGCCTGCTCTTGGGTCATCTTGCCGTCAGCCACGCTCTTGGCAACGCGCTCCTCGACTGGTGCCATCACGGCGGCGACTACCTTGTCTACCGTGGCGCCGTGAGCGGCGATGATCTCGCCCAGCGTCTTGCCGTCCATCAGCTCTTTGACCAGCGCGGCGGGCTCCATGCCCAGGGCCGTGGCCACGATTTTATCGGCCTGCGCCTGGGTGATGACGCCGTCAGTGACGAGCTTTTTCAGCACGTCTTCAATCTTGCCCGCGGGGCGCGGCTTGGGCGTGGCCGTTGCCGTGGGCGCGCTGTTGCTCTGGCCGGACGTATCGCTGTTCTGGGCGGCGGCCACGCCGGCAAAGATCGTGGCGCCGATAACGGCGGGAACCAGCAGGAAGGGGATCAATCGCTTGGGCGTTCGCATGGGGGTGTCACTCCGGTGTTGTTTGGAGCGCGCTCACTAGGGACAACGCGGCGCCATGCCGGAGGTTAGGAGCGATCCTGCGCCACCCACGGCGGCTAGACACGGCTGATGAGCATCACTCCATCGCGCACCGTAAGGATCACCTGGCGCACCCGCGGATCGCCGGCGACGTGCTTGTTGAATGCGGCGATGGCGCGATCGCTCTCGTCCTTTGGGTCGAGCACGCGTCCGCTCCACAGCACGTTGTCCACCACGATCAGCCCCCCCGGAGCGAGCAGTTCCAGCGCGCGCTCGTAATAGTTGGTGTAGTTGGTCTTATCGGCGTCAATGAAGATCAGGTCGAACGGCCCGGTGAGGGTGCGCATCGTCTCCAGCGCGGGGCCAACCTTGGGCTGAATCTTCGCGCCGTGCGGCGAGCGGTCGAAGTAGCGCTTGGCGAAGGCGTGCGCCGCAGGGTCAATGTCGCAGGTCACCACCACGCCGCCGGCGGGGAGCGCCGCGGCCATCATCTGCGCGCTGAACCCGGTGAACATGCCCAGCTCCAGCACGCGTTTGGCCCCGGAAAGGCGGATGAGGAACTGGAGCAGCGTCCCTTCCAACTGGCCGGAGAGCATCTGGGGCGCCTTCATGTTGGCGTGGGTATCACGCGTGAGCTCTTCCAGCAGCGGCGGCAGCGGCGTGGTGTGCTTCGCGGCGTAGTCTTCAATCGCTTGCGGGACGATGAATACCATGGGGCCTCCTCTGCATCTTCTTCCTCTGGAAGGGGACGGGCGCATTATGGCACAGCGGCGCGGCTTGCGGCGCTCCGCGTGGCCGGCACAACGCAAGTACGGCGGCAACGGCGGCTTGTGCCGGAGCATGGCCCAAAGGGTAAAACCTTGCCGCAGCGTTGGCCCGCCCGTATCATGGGCCAAGAGCCACCTTGAGGAGCGACTCCATGGATGCCAAGAACCTGCGTCTGCCCCCCGACAAACTGCGCTGGCAATGCGATGCCGAGTGCTTCAAGTTCGAATGCACCGACGAGCTGACGCCGTTGCAAGAGTTCATCGGCCAGGAACGCGCCATCGGGGCCATAGAGTTCGGCCTGGGCGTGGACCAGCCGGGGTACAACATCTTTCTCACCGGAATGACGGGTACGGGGAAGGCCACGGTGATCAGCGCGCATCTGGAGCAGCTGGTGGCGGCAATGAAACGCGCGGGCCAGGCAGCGACCCCGTCCGATTGGGTGTATGTCCACAACTTCTTCGATAGTGACAGGCCGCGCATCATGGAACTGCCCACGGGCGGGGGCAGGCAGGTCAAGCAGCGGCTGGAGCGGCTGCAAGAAGGGCTGCAACGAGAGATCGCCGCCGTGTTTGCCAGCGAGGAGTACCAGGGGCAGCACAAGGAGATTGGGGAAGAGCAGCAGGCGGTGCAGCGCAAGATTTTCCAGGAGCTTGAGCAGAGCGCGGAGAAGGACGGCTTCTCCGTCCAGTTCTCCCCCGTAGGCGTGGCCCTGATTCCCCTGAAGGCCGGCAAGCCCGCGTCGCAAGAAGACTACCTGGCGCTGTCCGACAAGGGAAAGCGATCGTTGGAGACGAAGCGCGTCCAGGTTATGCGGCGCGTGGAAGAGTCCATGGAGAAGGTGCGCGGCTTGGAGCGCGCGGCACGGGAGAAGCTCTCGGAACTGGACCATAAAGTCGCCGAGTTTGTCACCGGCGCGGTCTTCGGCGAGGCCAAAAAGGACCTTGCCGCCTTCGCCCCCGTCCAGGACTTTCTCGACCAGCTGCGCCTGTTCACCATCGAACGCATTGACGCCTTCCGTGCCCCGGACGAGCAGGCCAAGATGTCGGCGCTGTTCCAGGAGGCCTCCAAGTCGGCGCGGGAGCGCGAGGTGCTGCTGCCGTTTGTAGTGAACGTCTTTGTGGACAACGCGGGGCAGGACGGCCCGCCTATCGTGGTAGAGAACAACCCCACGTTCAGCAACCTCTTCGGCAAGATTGACCGCCGCTTCCTTCTCGGCGGGTACGTCACCGACCACACCATGCTGAAGGCGGGGTCTATCCAGAAAGCCAACGGCGGCTACCTGGTGGTCAACATGCGCAACGTCATCATGAACCCGCTGGTGTGGGACGCGCTGAAGCGGGCGATCCGCACGAAGGAATCACACCCGGAAGACCCCGCGGAAGCGCTGGGCATGATGGTGCCGCGGAGCGTTCGCCCCGAGGCGATGCCGCTGCATGTGAAGGTGGTGGCAACGGGCGACCCCACGCTGTACCACCTCCTCGCCGCCCACGATGAGGACTTCTGGGAGACGTTCAAGGTGCGCGCAGATTTTGACTGGCAAATCTCCCGCAGCCCGGCGCATATGGACGCCTATGCCCAATTCATCTGCCGCACGTGCAACGAGCAAAAGCTGCGCCACTTCAGCCGCGATGGCGTGGCCAAGGTGTTGGAGTACACCGCGCGCCTGGTGGCCGACCAGCGCAAGCTGTCCACCCGCTTCGGCCTAGTGCGCGACCTCTTGATCGAGGCCGAATACTGGGCAGGCAAGGATGGGAAGACCAGGGTCGCCGGGGCACACGTGCAAAAGGCGGCGGAGCAACGCATCTTCCGCTCCAACCTCATCTCGGAGCGGCTCCAGGGAATGATCACCGACGGCACGATCATGGTGGATGTCGCGGGCGCGGCGGCGGGGCAAGTCAACGGCCTCGCCGTCTATGACACCGGCGACCTGACCTTCGGCAAGCCCTCACGCATCACGGCGCGGACGTTCACCGGCCGCGGCGGCATCGTCAACATTGAACGGGAGGCCAAGCTCAGCGGCAGTACGCATGATAAGGGCATCCTGATCCTGAGCGGCTACCTGGGGTGGAAGTACGCCCAGGAACGGCCGCTTTCGCTGACCGCCACCATCGCGTTCGAGCAGTCCTATGAGGGTGTGGACGGGGACAGCGCATCGTCTACGGAACTCTACGCGCTGCTCTCCAGTATCTCCGATGCGCCGCTGCGCCAGGACCTTGCCGTCACCGGCTCGGTCAACCAGAAGGGCGAGGTGCAGGCCATCGGCGGCGTCAACCAGAAGGTTGAAGGCTTTTACGATGTCTGCGCGGCGATGGGGTTGAACGGCAGCCAGGGCGTGCTCATTCCCAAGCATAACGTGGTGAATCTCATGCTGCGCGAAGACGTGGTGGAGGCGGTGCGGCGCGGCAAGTTCCATATCTACGCCGTGGGCACCATTGACGAAGGGATCGAGCTGCTCACCGGCGTGCCGGCGGGAGAGCGCAACGCCAAAGGAGCGTACCCCAAGGGGACGATCAATTACCTGGTGGAGCAGCGCCTGCGCGGCTACGCGGAGACGCAGAGGCAATTCTCCCAGCCAGGGCAAGACAGCGCGAGCAAGAAGGCCGGGGAAGAGGAAGCAGCCGGCGCACCGCGGAAGAAGCAGGCCGCTCCGGCCCGTGCCCGCCGCTGAGGAAGAAGCAGGCCCCTCCCGCCCGCGCCCGGCGCGGCGGGAAACACGGGCAATCACGCACGTTGACATGCGCCTCGGCTTGCGTGTATGATTTTCGTCACCGTTAAGTACGTCTAACGTATGTCCTTTGGGGAATAGATGCCGAAACGAGAGAGAAAAGTACCGAAAATTGACGAAACCGACCGGCGCATCATCGCCCTGCTGCAGGATGACGCCCGGCAATCCAACGCTGCCATCGCCCGCATCATTGACGTGAGTGAAGCTACGGTGCGGCGGCGCATCAAAATCATGGTGGACAACAGTACGCTCACCATTCGCGCCGTGCCCAACCCCGTCAAGTTCGGCCTCAACACCACGGCGATGATCGGCATTGACGTGGAGCCGGACAAGCTGGAGACCGTGGCCAATGCGCTGAAGGTGCGCGACGAGGTCGGCTTCCTCGGCGTCTCCACAGGCCGCTATGACCTGGTGAGCTGGGTGCAGGTGCGCGACCTGGATGAGCTGCGGCTGTTCCTTGAGGTAGTGTCCAAGATTCCCGGGGTGCGCAAGACGGAGACTCTTGTCCTGCTGGACGTCAAGAAGCGCGGCGCGGGGCGCGTGAACTAGGCATAGCGATTCCCGGCGGCGCCGCCGTCTGCCGCCCGCTTCGTGACAGGTGCGGACGCCCCAGCGACGCCGCGCCCTTGCTAGAGCGTGCCCCCGTGCTATAATGGCCGTAGATAAAAAAGAAAAGAAAAGAAAAAGGGTGTAAGGGTTCTTGGACAAAGCGAAGAAACAGACGGTTCTCAAAGAGTTCCAGAAGAAAGACGGTGATACGGGTTCCACAGAAGTGCAGGTCGCGCTTCTCACTGCCCGCATCAATGAGATTACGGAACACTTGCGAGAACACCGCCACGACCAGCATTCCCGGCGAGGCTTGTTCATGCTCGTCGGGCAGCGCCGGCGGCTCCTGAGCTACATGCACAGGAATGATGTGGAGCAGTATCGCGCCCTGGTGCAACGCCTGGGCCTTCGCAGATAACCCCGTTTACGCGGGGTTTTCTTTCTTTGTCGTTCCTTGTACCGGAAAAAGGGAGTAGCTATGTTTCATGTGTTTGAACGCCAGATAGCCGGTCGCACCATGCGGGTGGAGACGGGAAAGCTGGCAGGGCAGGCCAACGGGGCAGTCACGGTACGCGTGGGGGACAGCGTCATTCTCGTCACCGCCGTCGCCTCCAGGAAAGCCAGGGAAGGCATTGATTTCTTCCCCCTGACGGTGGACTTCGAAGAGCGCCTCTACGCCAGGGGCAAGATCCCCGGCAGCTTTTTCAAGCGCGAAGGCCGTCCCACCGCGGAAGCCATCCTCACCATGCGCCTTACTGACCGGCCGCTGCGTCCGCTCTTCCCCAAGGGCATGCGCAATGACGTCCAGGTCATTATCACCACGATGTCCGTGGACCAGGAAAACCCCCCGGATATCCTGGCGATCGTGGGGGCCTCCGCCGCCCTCACCATCTCCGATATTCCGTTCAACGGGCCAGTGGGCGCGTGCCGCATCGGCTTCATTGATGGCAGGCTTGTCGCCAACCCTGAGATGAAGCAGATGGAGCAGAGCCAGCTTGATCTGGTGGTCGCGGGCACCAAGGAAGCCATCGTGATGGTGGAGGCCGGGGCCAAGGAAGCCACGGAGGAAATGGTTCTCCAGGGCATGAAGCTGGCCCAGATCATCAATGGCGAGATCATTGATTTCATCGAAGAGATTCGCCGCACCGTAGGCAAGCAGAAGTTCACCCCCATCATTGTCGGCAGCACGTCGAAAGACCTGGAAGCCGCGGTTGCGGACCGGGTAAAGGCGGGCCTGGACAGCGTGCTGTTCCACAAGGGCCTCAAAGCGGACCGGGAAGCGGGCATGGACGGCCTCAAGGCCGACGCCATTGCCAAGCTGGCGGATCAGTATCCCGCCGAGCAGGTGGCCGGCGTGTTCGAGTCTGTGCTCAAGAAGCTGGTGCGCGCCAGGGTGCTGGAGACAGGCATCCGCGCGGACGGACGCACGCTGACGGAAATCCGCCCCATCACCTGTGAAGTGGGCGTCCTGCCCCGCACGCACGGCTCCGGTCTCTTCACCCGCGGCGAGACGCAAGTGCTCACCATCACCACCCTCGGCTCACCCGGCGAAAAGCAGAAGCTCGATGGGCTGGGCATTGAAGACTTCAAGCGCTACATGCACCATTACAACTTCCCCCCGTACTCCACAGGCGAAGTGAAGCGCATGGGCGGCGCAGGCCGTCGCGAGATCGGCCACGGCGCGCTTGCAGAGCGGGCGCTCCTTGCCGTCATCCCCAGCGAAGAGACCTTCCCCTACACCCTGCGCGTGGTCTCCGAGGTTGTCTCCTCCAACGGCAGCACGTCCATGGCCAGCGTGTGCGCCAGCACCCTCTCCCTCATGGATGCCGGCGTACCCATCAAATCGCCCGTTGCCGGCGTGGCCATGGGCCTGGTCAAGGGCGAAGGCGATAGCTACGCCGTCCTCACGGATATCCAGGGCATGGAAGACTTCCTGGGCGACATGGACTTCAAGGTTGCGGGCACGGCAGACGGCATCACCGCGCTCCAGATGGACATGAAGACCACCGGCATCACCTTCCCCATCATCGCCGAGGCGGTGGCGCAGGCTAAGGTTGGGCGCATGTTCATCCTGGGCAAGATGAAGGAGACCATCACCGCCGCCCGGCCGGAAATGTCCAAGTACGCGCCGCGCATGACCCGCATCACCATCAATCCCGAAAAGATCGGCGCGGTCATCGGCCCCGGCGGCAAGATGATCCGCAGCATCATTGAGCAGACGGGCGCCAGCGTGGATATCGAAGACGACGGCACGGTGTACATCGGCGCCGCCAGCGAGGACTCGGTGAAGCGAGCCATCGGCATCATCACCGGCCTTACCAAGGATATAGAGGTGGGAGAGATCTACACGGGCAAGGTCGTGCGCCTCATGAACTTCGGCGCCTTCGTGGAGATACTCCCCGGCAAGGACGGCCTGGTGCACGTGAGCGAGCTTTCCTCCGAGCGGGTGAACCGCGTGGAAGACGTAGTCAACATCGGCGATGAGATTACGGTGATGGTGACGGAGATTGACAGGATGGGACGCGTCAACCTCTCGCGGAAGGCCGTGCTGGAAGGTCTGGGCCAGGGCGGGGCACACGTGCGGGAAGAGGGCAGCCAGGGCGGCCCACCGCAGGGCGGCAGGCCGCCGTTCGAGCGCAGCGGCGGCGACCGTGGCGGCCCACCCCGGCGTGACGGCGGACGCCCGCCGTTCCGCAGCGGCCCGCCCCGCTAGTCGAAGTCGGCGTCAATCAGGACATGCGAGAGGAGCGCCGGACACGGCGCTCCTCTTCTTTTCTTCCGTGTCGCCAGTATGCTGTTTCTCAGGCTGCGCCACGGGCGGCCGGCGGTATACTATGCGGTAATAGTTTCCTGGAGGCGGCCCTGTGGCTGACATTCGTATTGTAGTCAACGGCGCGCTGGGCAAGATGGGCCAGGCGATCTGTGGCGGACTGGCGGGGCAGCCTGGGCTCGCTATCGCCGCTGGGGTTGACGCCGCAGCGACCGACGCTGCCATGCTCGTCCCCGGCACGCGGACGCAGGCGCCGCTGGCGAAGAGCGTGGCCGCGCTGCCAGCATCGCTCCAGGCGGACGTGCTGGTGGACTTCTCCGTGGCTGCCGCCACCATGCCTGCGGTGCGCGCTGCGGTGCAGCGCAAGATGCATTTTGTGGTGGGCACCACCGGGCTGGAGCCGGCGTGGCCGGAGGAGATGGCGGCGCTGGCGAAGCAGCACAAGGTGGGCGGGGCGGTGATCCCCAATTTCGCATTGGGCGCGGTTCTGATGATGCACCTGGCGCAGATCGCCGCGCCGCACTTCGACTACGCCGAGATTATCGAGATGCATCACGAGACCAAAAAAGACGCGCCATCGGGCACGGCGGACGCCACGGCGCGGATGATGGCTCAGGCCAGGGGCAAGCCGTTTGAGCGCAACGTGCCGGAGGTGGAGAGGGTCAAGGGGGCGCGGGACGCTGCCGTGAGCGGGGTAACGATCCACAGCGTGCGCTTGCCAGGGGCGATGGCGCACCAGGAAGTGATCTTCGGCATCGCCGGGCAGACCCTTACCATCCGGCACGACACGATCAACCGCGATTGTTATGTGCCGGGCATCGCGCTGGCGGTGCGGCATGTGACGCAGCACCCCGGTGAGCTTGTCCGCAGCCTGGAGAAACTGCTAGGCTTATAGCGGTGCAGGAGAGAGTGTCCAGCACCCTGGCGAGGGCGCTGTTGCCAGTACGGGATACCGTTGAAGGAAGGGGCCATGAGCTACACCGTCGCGATTGTGGGTGTCACCGGCGCTGCCGGCGGAGAGGTGTTGCGCATCCTGGAGCAGCGCCAGTTTCCCGTGAAGGAGCTGCGCGCGTTCGCCTCGGCGCGGTCGGCGGGGACGACGGTGACGTTTCGCGGGACGAAGGTGACGGTGCAAGAGGCGAAGCCCGAAGGTTTTACGGGAGCGGACTTTGTGTTTTTCGCCGCGGGCGGGAGCACGAGCAAGGCGCTTGCCCCGGAGGCGGCGCGTCGCGGCGCGGTGGTGATAGATAAGTCGTCGGCGTGGCGCATGGACCCCAGCGTGCCGCTGGTCATCCCGGAGATCAACGCCGAGGATATCCGGCAGCACCGGGGCATCATTTCCAGCCCCAACTGCTCCACCATCGTCATGCTTATGGCCATCGCTCCGCTGCACCACGGCAACCCTATCAAGCGCATCATCGTGGACACGTACCAGTCGGCGTCGGGCGCGGGCTACAAAGGGATCGTGGAGTTGATGCAGCAGGCGCGCGACGTGCTGGATAAGAAAGAACCGAAGCATGCCGTGTTCCCCTACACGCTGGCGTTCAACGTGGTGCCTCAGGTGGAGGAGTTCACCCCAAGCGGCTACACCACGGAAGAGCAGAAGATGCAGGACGAGACGCGGAAAATCCTCCACCTGCCCGGCCTGCCCGTTTCGGCGACGTGCGTGCGTGTTCCCGTGCCCATCGGCCATAGCGAGGCGGTGCACATGGAGATGACGCATCCCATGACGCCGCAGCAGGCGCGGGACGTGCTGGCGAAAGCCCCGGGCGTGGTGGTGGAGGACGATACGTCGCGCAAGCAGTACCCCCTGGCGATGCACGCCGCGGGTCGTGATGAAGTGTTCGTGGGGCGCATCCGCGCCGATGTGGCGCTGGAGAACGGCATTTCGTTGTGGACGGTGGGCGATAACCTACGCAAGGGCGCGGCGCTGAACGCGGTGCAGATCGCCGAGGCGGTGGTGGCGATGCAAGCGTTCACGGCTGCCGCCCCCAACTCTTCTCCCACCCGCCGCTGATTCGTGGGCCTGCCGGTCATTCGCCCCCGCCTGCGTCCCATTGCAGCGCTGCGCCGCGCCCGCTATGCTACATCACACCGCAGCGGGGGACGGTTGCATGGTTGTAATGTGACGTCTGATCACTGTAGCGGGGGAGGGGCGCATGGCCGAGCTGGGACGTTTGATCACCGCGATGGTCACACCGTTCGATGCCGATGGCGCGGTGGACTATGCCCAGGCGAAGCGGCTGGCGAAGGCCCTGCTCGGTTCCGGCAGCGATGGCGTGGTCATCTCCGGCACCACCGGCGAATCGCCCACCCTCACGCATGATGAAAAGGTGCGTCTCTTCTCCGAGATTCGCACCGCCGTTCCCAAAAGCGCGCTCATCGCCGGCACGGGCAACAACGATACGGCGGCAAGCATCGCGCTCACGCGGGACGCCGAGCGCATCGGCGCCGACGCGGTGCTCCTGGTGGTGCCGTACTACAACAAGCCGACGCAGGAAGGGCTGTACCGGCACTTCTCTGCGATCGCCCAAGCCACCAAGCTGCCGTGCATCCTGTACAACGTGCCTTCGCGCACCGTCGCCAGGCTAGAGGCGGAGACAGTGGCGCGCTTGAGCCGCATCCCCAACATCGTGGGGATCAAGGAAGCCAGCAGCGAGATGAAGGTGGTGGAGGCCGTCTTGGCGCAATCGTGCCCCGGCTTTCTCATGTGGAGCGGCAACGATAGTGATACCTGCGCCATCATGGAGCGTGGCGGGTACGGTGTCATCTCCGTCGCCTCGCACCTTGTGGGCCGCCAGGTGCGCCGCATGCTCGATTTCTGCGTCCAGCGCAAGTTCGCCGAAGCCCGCACCATGCATGAGAAACTCATGCCGGTGTTCAGCGGGCTGTTCGTCACCACCAGCCCCATTCCCGTGAAATACGCTCTGAACAAGCTGGGCTTTCCCGTGGGCGGCTGGCGCTTGCCCTTGTGCGAGCCGGACGCCGACTCCGCCGCCAAGGTGGACACGCTGCTGCTCTCCACCACGATTGACCTGCCCCTGCCCGCCAAACAGCGCCCCGCCTAAGTCATCGCCCGTGGCCTCAAGGCGGATGCCGGACGCTGGCAGTGCCGGTTGCGCTTGGCGTAGCCGGGAAAGCCTTAGCGCCAGCCCAAAACGGTCGCCGGCGTCTTGTAATAGCCGTGCAGGAAGCGCGGGGCGACGATCCGCATGGGCCACTCCGGGTCGAACCAGCGGTCCACCACGCCCCAGTGGAACGGCGAGTCCAGGTACTGGCGGAAGGCGTCTGCGTCCTGGATCTCCATCTCCCAGGCATGCGTCCACACCGATGGGCGCGGCGTCTGCATCACGCGGGCGAAGGCCCAGTTACGGATGGCAGGGATGTGCCGCGGCATCTCCATGATGTGCTTTTCCCACTGGAGCGTTTGCTCCGGAGGCGTGCCCGGCTCGATGCGCACGATGAGGCTGCGGCGCAGCAGGTTCTTCATGTCCGGCTGGGGAAATTCCTCTCGCAACGGCTCGTAGAACACGGCATCGTAGCTCTCCACGAGGCTGCGCGGGTCGGCGCGATTGAACAGGGGTTTTAGCGCCTCCTCATGGTAGGGGTGGTGGCGGTACGTCTCGTACGCCGCGAGGTCGCGGTACAGCGTATCCACCATATAGGCGTCCTCCGGCACGCGGGCGATGAGGTTCTTGCCCCCCTGCATGCCCACGACGCCGGGGATATGCCGCGGGGCCTCCTGGCAGGCGCGGAACAGGCCGTCCATCTGCTGCTCAGTCACGCCATCGCGGGGCTTGAGGAACATCACGCGTCGCAACATCTTCTGCTCCTGATATACGCTAGCGCAGCGGTGAAAACGAGGCGGCGTTGAGGTAGCGGCGCTCGCGGCGGGAGAGAGAGGCCCGGGCCTCTTTCCACCACGCGGCCACGGCAGGATCATTCCGCGCGGTGTGCTTCTGTGTCCAGAACGCCTGCTCGCTGGGAATGGACCACATGGCGACGACGGTGCACGGCTCGCCGTCCACCTCCACGGGGGGCGTGACCCACGTGCCCACCAGCGTCAGGCCGCGGGCCTGCGCGCCAGGGATGTAGCGCTCTTTGTAGCGGGCCAGGAAGCCCTGCACCTTGCCGGGGTGCACCGTGAGTTCATCGAGAAAGTAAAACATTATGATGTGCCTTTAGACGCCGATGGCCCGCGGGCGATGGTAGGATGCGCCTGCCGTGCCAAAGCTGTCAAGGGACGCGGATGCCGCGCTAAACCAGGGCGGCGACGGTGATCGTCTCTTCGCGGCGCGGGCCCACCGATATCATCTTCATGGGGCAACCCACCAGGTGCTCCAGGCGGTGGACATACGCCTTGGCCTGCGCGGGGAGATCCTCGAACCGGCGCAGGTGCGGCGTGGGCTTGCGCCAGCCGGGAAGCTCTTCGTAAACCGGCTTGCAGCGGTTGAGCGTCGTCAGGCTGCCGGGGAAGTCGCGGACGGGCTTGCCGTTGATCTCGTAGGCCACGCAGACCTTGATCGAGGGAAAATCGTCGAGCACGTCCAGGCGGGTGAGGGCGCCGGCGTTCATGCCGTTGATCTGCACGCTGTACCGCCCCGCTACGGCGTCGAACCAGCCGCAGCGCCGCGGCCTGCCGGTGGTGACGCCGAACTCATGGGCGCGCGTGCGGATAAGCTCGCCGGTTTCGTCCAGCAGCTCCGTGGGCATGGGGCCGGTGCCTACGCGGGTGGTGTACGCCTTGAAGACGCCTAGGATATGGTCCAGCGCACGCGGGCGCAGGCCTGCGCCCGGGTAGACGCCGGGGGCGATGGTGGTGGACGAGGTGACGTAGGGGTAGGTGCCGAACTCCACATCGAGCAAGGTGCCCTGCGCTCCCTCAAAGACCACCGTCTTGGCGTCATCCAGCGCCTGGTTGATCAGCGTCTCCGTGGCGGTGATGAGCGGGCCGATGCGCTTGGCATAGGCGCCCAGCTTCGCCATGAGGGCATCGAACGGGATGAGCTCCAGGCCCAGGCGCTTGAGGGCTGCTTCCTTGGAAGCGTAGGTTGCCTTCAGCCGCCCCGCCGCCGCCTCTAGGTCGAGCAGATCGCCCATGCGCAGGCCGTTGCGCGCCGCCTTGTCGGCGTAGGTGGGGCCGATGCCGCGCTTGGTGGTGCCGATGGCCGCGCTGCCCCGCGCCGTCTCTTCCGCGCCATCCAGCAGCACGTGGTAGGGGAGCGTGAGATGAGCCTTATCACTGATGCAGAGGCGGCTGCAGTCCACCCCCTTGCTTTGCAGCATGTCCAGCTCGCTTAGGAGCGATTCCGGGTTGATGACCGTGCCATTGGCGATGACGCAGACCGCCTGCTTGCAGAAGATTCCTGAAGGGACAAGGTGCAGGCCGAATTTGCCCTGGTCGTTGATGACGGTGTGCCCCGCGTTGTCCCCGCCGGAGTAACGCACGACCATGTCCGCCGACTGCGCCAGCATGTCGACGATCTTTCCCTTGCCTTCATCGCCCCAGTGGGCGCCGACGACAACAATGGAGGGCATGAATGTGATCTCCGGGACGCTTTCGAAAAACCCTGGGGAGTATAGCAAAGGGCATGGACGGTGGGAAGGGGAAGTACGGGGTGAACTCCAGGCGTTACGTGCGTGTCATTAAGCTAGCGCGCCTCGGCGCTGGCGAGGACGACCGGGCTGGTGGGCCACCTGCTCCCGCCTCGCGGCTCCAGGGTCACGGTGAGCGATTCATGCGCGGCGAGGGCGTAGGGCGAGGTGAAGCTCCAGTTGACGTAGCCGCTCCGGTAGCTGCGGAACGTGCCTAGGCTCACGAGGGTGCCGTCGCCGCGGCGCACCCACAGCTGGTACACCATGCCTTCTTGGGGCGGGAGGACGCCCGTGCCCATCATCAGCATTTGCAGGGTCTCTCTGTCCACAAAGAGGCTGGCCTTGGCGTTGGGAAGCCGTTCCGTGCTTGCCAGCGCTACCGCCTCCACCTTGGGGGAGGAAACGAATGCCAGGGCGTTCCACTGCTTCTCCACATCACTGGCGATTGCTTCTTTCTCCTTCTCCAAACCTGTTACATGCGCGGAAAGCTGCGCGTTTTGCTCTAGTACGTTCTCTACACGCACCGCCTGGTAGATGCTCCATGTGCCGATGAACGCGATGACTGCCGCCGCCGCCGCAAGCCACATGCGTTTGCGCAGGCGAGGCGGTGACAGCAGTGCGGGTTTGGCCGCAGGCGGCTTGAAGGCGGGGGGTCAATCAGGTTCACCGCGCGCGGGAGCTGCTGCACGATCTGCTGGTCTTGCTCCAGCAGCAGGCGGCACGCGGGGCAGCCCGGGAGGTGTTGTTCCAGGTCAGCGCGGCTCTCGCCGTCCAGCGCGCCGAGGGCGTAGGAGGCCAGGAGGTGCTCTGCTTGTTCGCAAGTGAATGGCATGATAGTGGGGTGTGCCTACCGCAGCAGAAGCTGTCCGCGCATCTTTTGCAGGGCAAGGCGCATGCGGGTCTTGACCGTCCCCAAGGGCACCTCGAGGACTTCCGAGATTTCTGATTGCGTGAGGCCCTGGTAGTAGGCCATGAGGACGACTTGTTTCTGCGGGGGCGGGATATTGTTCAAGGCCTCCATGAGCATTTTCCGGTCCAAGGTGGCCAGCACCTCATTGATCACCTCATTCGGGTTGCCCCCGGGCTCGGTGTGGAGATCGTCCACGTTCATTGTGGGCAGGCGGGCGCGGCGACGGCGGCGGCGCAGCTCGTCTATGCAGCGGTTGTGGGTGACGGACAGCAGCCACGCCGTGAATGAGCCGCGGTCGCTCTTGTACGTCGCCCCTCGCGACCAGACCGTCATAAACACGTCCTGACTAATCTCCTCCGCCAAGCTTTGGTTTTCCACCATGCGCAGCGTCAGCGAAAAGACCTGGCGAGCGAACCGGTCATAGAGGGCGGACAGCGCCTCCTTGCTGCCGCCCAGCACCTGCGCCAGGAGTTCCGTCTCTGGCGTCTGGCTGGTTGCCTGGGCGGGCGAATGATCGGTCATGTTTCTCCCGTCCATACTAGTGCTACGCCGGCTTTGCCGCGGCGGATTGACCGGCGGCATGCAACAGAGGGAACGCGGATGGCGTGGTATCCGGCGGATGCCCATTATATTCCCCCGCGCCGGCCCGCCCGCCCACGCACAGCGACACAGTCGCGTTGACGTCTTCCAGGAGCGGTGAGTACAATCTGTTGTTCCTCTTGTTCGTATCGTCCGCACTATTCGCATTGCTTCTAGGAGGCGCGCCGGCACCGCATGATCCTCGACCTGCATGTCCACACCATTAAAGGGGGGCCGGATAGCAGCCTGTCCCCAGACCAACTGGTTTCCGAGGCGCGCCGCGCGGGGCTGGACGGCGTGTGCTTGACGGAGCACGGCGGCGGCTGGGACCCCTGGGAGTTCCGCCGCTTCCGCGAGCAACACGGCGATCTCACGCTGATCCCCGCGCTGGAAGTGGACACGGAGTTCGGTCACGTCATCGCCTTCGGCCTGGCCTCCTACGTCAGCGGCATCCATAAGATAGAAACGCTGCGCAAGGTGGTTGACGGCCTGGGCGGGTTCCTGGTGGCGGTGCATCCCTACCGGCGCTTCTTCGACAAGCCGCCGCTGTTCAAGTCGCTCCTCTTCAAGCAGCCGGTGCCGCTGGAGCAGGCAGTGCGGCATGAGATCTTCGCCATCACCGACGCCATCGAGGCGGTGAACGGCGCGTGCACCGTGCGGGAGAACGAGTTCGCCCTCAAGACGGCGCAGATGCTCGGCAAACCGGCGGTAGGGGGCAGCGATGCCCATTCCACCCACGGCCTGGGTTGCGGCGCCACCGTGTTCCAGGACACCGTGCGCACGGCGGAGGAACTCTTGGCGGCGCTACGGGCGCGGCGCTACCACCCCACCAGCGGCCTGCTCGAAGGGCACACGAGTCCTTTCGAAGTAGCCCGCCCCTTTGGCGGGGTCCAATAATTGCGCCGGCGCATCCTGTGACCGCTGCCCGCGTTTCCGCGTCCCCCATCGCGTCCCTGACGTGGGTCGCCCTCGATCTGGAGACCACGGGGCTGGACCCTGCCAAGGACGAGGTGATCGAGGTTGGCGCGGTGAAGTATCGCGGCGCCGAGGAGATCGGCGTGATGCACACGCTGGTATCGCCGGGGCGGCCGGTCAGCCCGTTCATTCAAGCGCTGACGGGGATCACCAACGAGGCGTTAACAGGGGCGCCCGCGTTTCCCGCAATTGCTGAAAAGCTCCAGACATTTTTGGGCACGGCGCCGGTGGTGGGGCATAACATCACCTTCGACCTGGCGTTTCTGCGGCGTCGCGGCGTGCAGGCACTGGGCCCGGCGTATGACACCTTTGACCTGGCGTCTTTCTTGCTGCCGCGCCAGCCTAGCTACACCCTCGGCGAGGTGGCGCGCACGCTGGGAATCCCGCCGCACGGGGCGCACCGCGCGGAGGCGGATGCGCGAGTAGCGGGTCAGGCGTTTGTCGCGCTGGCGGATAAGCTGCACGCGCTGCCCCCGCGACTGCTGGCGGCGGTGCAGGACATCGCCTCCCGCAGCGATTGGCCGCTGCGCAGGCTGATCGCTGATGTCGCGGCGGGCGTGGTCACCGGCCAGCCGGATGGCAGCGAGCCTGGGCTGGAAGGGCTGGACCTGGGCGTGCTGAAGGAGCGCCTCACGGCGGGACGGCCGTTGCACCGGGGTCAGGGCCGCAAACCTGTCGAGGCCGTTGCGGTGCGGAGCATCCTGGGCAGCGGCGGGCCGCTGGCGCGCGCCATGTCCACCTACGAAGAGCGCCCGCAACAGGTGCAGATGGCGGAAGCGGTTGCGGGCGTCTTCTCTGAAGGAGGTGTCCTGGTGGCGGAGGCGGGCACCGGCACGGGCAAGTCGCTGGCCTACCTGCTGCCGGCGGCGCTGTTCGCCCTGCGCAACAGCGAACGCGCCGTCGTCTCCACCAATACCATCGCCTTGCAAGAGCAGCTCATCACCAAGGACTTGCCTGACGCGGCGGCGGCGATCGCGGATGCCGGCGAGCCCGGCGCGGCGAACCTCCGCTTCGCCTTGCTGAAGGGCCGTTCGAACTATATCTGCCTGCGCCGCTGGGCGGCCGTCCGGCGCAACGCCAGCGTTACCGCCGCGGAGGCGCGCACGCTCATCAAGCTGCTGCTGTGGCTGCAGGAGACGCGGACGGGCGACCGCGGGGAGATCAACCTGGTGCAGCAGGAGCACGGCGTTTGGGTGCGGCTCTCCGCCGAGGGCCACGACCAGGACAGGGGCCAGTGCCCCTTTGCGCGCCGGGGCCTGTGCTTCTATCAAGCGGCGCGGGGGAGGGCGGAGTCGGCCCACGTGCTGGTGGTGAACCACGCGCTGCTGGCGCTGGACGCGCAAAACGGCAACCTGCTGCCGGACTATGAGCACCTGATTGTTGACGAGGCGCACAACCTGGAAGAGGTGGTCACCCAGCAGTGGGGCGCATCCGTGGATGAGGATGCGCTGGAGGGGTTCATCGGCGGGCTGGCGGGCGGGACGCCTGCGGCTGGCCCCGGCCTGGTGACGCCGCTGGCGGCGCTGGCGCGGTCGGCGCTCATCGCCGAATCGCGACGCAACGATCTCAACACGATGCTGGCGGAGGTGCAGGAGCACGCCCAGGCGGCGCGGGTGCGCGTGGCGGCGCTGTTCACGCTGCTGGCGGACTTTGCCCAGAAGCACGGCGAACGCGGCGGGGAGTACGGCGCAAGCGTGCGGATCACCGCTGCCTCGCGGGCCAACCCGGCGTGGTCCAAGATAGACATCGCGCGGGACGATGCGGGCGTGGCCCTGGACGTGGTGCTTCATGACGCCGACCGCGTGCAGTCCCTGGCGCAGCGCATGAACGATACGGAGATGCCTGACCGAGAGCAGTTTACCCTGGAGGCAGGGGCGCTGCGTGAAAGCGGCGCGGCGCTGGCCGTGGCCCTGAAGTCCGCCGTGGGACAGCCGGACCCCGGCATGATCTACTGGATCGGCGTGAGCGCGCGCGACAACACGGCGCGGCTGCACAGCGCCCCGCTCTCCGTGGGGCCGGACTTGCAGCAGAAGCTCTTCAGCGCCAAGCAGACGGTGGTGCTCACCAGCGCCACGCTGTCTATTAAAGGGAAGCTGGACTACATCGAGCAGCGCCTGGGGCTGGAAGCGCCGCGTGAGCTGGTGGTGGGTTCCCCGTTCGACTACCCGCGGCTGGTGCTGGCGTATTACCCCTCGGACATGCCGGAGCCGTCCGCGCCGGGGTACCAGAAGGCGCTGGAGGCGATGATCGCCGATGCGGCGCGTGGCGGGGACGGGCGGACGCTGGTGCTGTTCACCGGGTGGGCCAGCCTGCGCGCGGCGCGGACGGCTCTCGCGGCGCCCCTGGCCGCGGCGGGGATCACCGTGCTGGCGCAGGGGATGGATGGCACGCCGCGCCAGCTGGTGGAGCAGTTCCGCGCCCAGGCGAGCAAGATGCTGCTCCTCGGCACCGGCAGCTTCTGGGAGGGCGTGGACATCGCCGGCGAAGCGCTGAGCGTGCTCATCATCGCCCGGCTGCCCTTCGCCGTCCCCAGCGACCCGGTCTTCGCTGCGCGGTCGGAGCAGTTCGAAGACCCTTTTACGGAATACGGCGTTCCCCAGGCGGTGCTGCGCTTCAAGCAGGGCTTCGGCCGTTTGATCCGTCGCAAGACCGACCGCGGCGTGCTCATCGTGCTCGACCGGCGCATCCAGGCAAAGCGCTACGGCGCGGCGTTCCTCGATTCCATACCGCAGTGCACCCGCATATCGGCCCCCGCCGGCGAGGTGGGGGCCGCGGTGCGCGGCTGGCTGGCGAAACCCGCCACCGGTGATTCCTAGCCACGGAGGCCGTGCCGGCATGACTGCCGGGCGAGGTGCGGCGCATAGGGGAAGCAGGCCCCCTGAAAGAAGCGGGCGATGATGCTGTTGCATGCGAATGGCCCGATTTCTCTGGAGCACACTCTAGGGTCAGGGCAGGCGTTCCGCTGGCGGCGTGACGCCGGGCTGCGTGAGAGCGGGCCGCATGGCGATTGGCGGCGCGACGGCGATTGGTGGCTGGGGGTGGTGGAGGGCACGGTGTACCGCGTGCGCCAGGAGGGGCCCCAGGCGATCGCCTTCACCTGCGGGCCGCTGGACGAGCAGGCGGCGGCGCCGCTGCTGACAAGCTATCTGCGCCTGGACGACGACCTGCCCGCGCTGTACCGCCGCCTGCGCGGCGACCGGCGCCTGGGTGCGGCGATGCGACAGTACGAAGGGCTGCGACTGGTGCGGCAGGCGCCGTGGGAGTGCCTGGTGACGTTTGTCATCTCGGCCTACTCCAACATCCCGCGCATCGCCAGGCACGTGGAGGACCTGGCGCAGACCTTTGGCGATACGCTGGAGTTTGCCGGCGAAACGCACCATCGCTTCCCTTCGCCCGCGCAGCTTGCGGAGACCGGCGAACCGTGGTTCCGCGAGCACGGCTTCGGCTACCGCGCCAGGTATCTCTCGCGTCTCTCTGTGCTGGTCATGCCCCTGGGCGATCTCACCGCGCTGCGCCGCGCGCCATTCCAGGAAGCGCGCAGCGTGCTCCTGGCGCTGCCCGGCGTGGGGGAGAAGGTGGCCGATTGCGTGCTGGCGTTCAGCCTGGACCAGGGAGAAGCGTTCCCTGTGGACGTGCATGTGCGTCGCGCTGTGCAGGTGTGGTACGGGGAGGGGGAGGAACGCAGCGACCGGTGGGTGCGCGAATGGGCCCACGAGCGCTTTGGCCCTGACGCCGCCTACGCTCAGCAGTACCTCTTCCACTACCAGCGCCAGCGCGGGCGCTGAGCGCTTGCACTGGCGGCAAGCCTTTGCACCGGCGGCTAAGCGGTGATTAGCTTGCCGCCCGCCCGGTGGCGAGCAGCCGGCTCACGGCATGGATGTTTTGTAATTCGCCCGCTTCCAGCCGCAGTGAAATGATCATCGCCGCGCCATTGCCCGCGACCTGCGTCTTCCCCAGGACGCTGGTGACCTCGGCGGAACCGGAGAAGGCCCGCAGCAGCGAGATGAGGCCGCGTGCCCGGGCAATTGCTCCCGCTGCGTCGCTCGCGCCGGAGTATTCCATGCGCTGGTGGATGGAGACGCCGCCATCCGTGCTGTCCAGACCCAGGCCATAGCGCTGGGCACTCCATACGTCGGTGAGGTCCACCGCCGAGCCGCTCAAATTATTGCCTTCGCGGAGCCTGCGGAATCCCTCCAGCAACGCGCCCTGCGGCGGCTGGCCCGCGATGCGGAACGGCACGTTGTCCAACGCCAGGAACGTATCGCGCAGCTTGCCGTTGATCTTAGGACGCGAGCCTCGCCGCACGTCCACCAGGGCGTGCACGTCTGGCAGCGCGCCGATTGCGAACAGGTCGCGCTCGAGAAAGGCGAGGGCAGCGTCGCCTGCGGCGTTGGCGTACACCTGCGCTCCCGCGTACGCCGTGGGGATGAGCGCGCCGTGGTCGCGTTGCAAGGCGGCGAGAACTTGGTCGCGGGTGTGGGTCGCCCGCACCAACGCCGCGCCGGAGGCCAGCGCAGGCCACCCCGCGGCAGGCCGCGGCGACCATGTTGTGCGAGAGAAGTAACCGTACGACTGGATATCCTGAGCGTTGATCCCCGTCTGTGTGCTCCAGGGCGCGTATGGTGGCGTCCAGCGCAGGCGCTGCCGGGCTCACCTCGGTGGCGGCTTCCAGCGCGGTGCGCAAGGCGGCGTTGCCGGCGATCTCCCTCGGGCGGATTTCCGAGATAAAGATGGCTTCGGCAGGCACAGAGTTGGCAATATGCTTGCCGGCGGCGCATCTTCCGCATAGCCGCGGCCGCACGACGCAATGCCCAACAGCGCCACCGCCAGCAGCACGAGCGCGGGGACGCCCGCGAAACCGGCCTGGCGCGCTGACGTGTTGACATGCTCTTTCATAGGGCCTGTTCGATTATGCCGCGGCTCTCCGCGCATGTGCTCCTTCATGGCGTCTGTCCGCCCATGCCGCGGCTCTCTGCGCACGTGCCGCAGGTGAAATATAACGCCAGGCTTTGATCGTCCAGGTCGAACCGTCCGCAATCCTTCACCTCCACCCGCGTATCCCAAGTGAGGTGGAATTTGCCGTTGCAAAAGAGGCAGGACGCGGTATGCACCGGGTCCATCGGGTCGCCGCAGACGGAGCACGGCTGGTGTGATGACGGTGTGGTCATTGGGAGTACCGCGCCACGATCGTCTTCTCCTGCGCGATGGTGGTTGCCGTGCCGTCCAGCCGCGCCGTCAGCAGCGCCGCCAGCGCCTGCCCCGTCGCTGGTCCCTGGGGTACGCCTAAGCGGTGCAGGGCGACGCCGTTGAGCACGGGGCGGACGTGTCTGAGTATGTCCAGAAAGAGGGCCAGCCGCTGGCGTATTATGCCATCCGGCGCGGCGAAGCGGCAAGCAGTCAGCGCAGGCAAGCCGAACGGCCTGAGCATCGCGTGCACCTGGCTGTTGCGAAGGCCCGGCTGGGCCAGCGACGGCTGCATTGCGCCAAGCTGTGCGCCTTCTCGGACGGCGCGCGCTGCGGAGCCGGGCAACCCCAGGCCCTGCGCCAATGTCTCCGCTGCTTGCGGGGAGAGGCGAAAGGCCAGGAGCGCCATGCAGGTGTCCGGGGCGCGCTCCCCAGCGGCGCGAGCCGCGGCGAACCGACGTGCCAGCCAGTCGTCCCAGGCGAGCGTGGGGTGCACCTGCGCCAGCAGCCCGGCGGCGTGGGCCAATGCCAGCGGGCGCTCCGGCTCGGACTCTTCCAGGATGCGCCACAGCTCATTGCGGCGTCGCGTTGCCGAAAGAGCGGCGATGCCGGGGGCGGGGCCGCTCAGCAGACGTTTGGTGTCCGCTTCTAAGCGAAAGCCAAAGCGCGCCTGGTAGCGTACCGCCCGCAGCAGGCGTGTGGGGTCGTCGAGGAAGCTGCGCTGGTGCATGACGCGGATCAGGCTGGCGTCCAGGTCGGCGCGGCCGCGGCAGGGGTCGAGGATAGCGCCGAACGTCGCCGGGGCAAGCGACGCAGCGATGGCGTTGATAGTGAAGTCGCGCCGATGCAGGTCGCTGGCGATGTCGCTCGCCTCCACGGCCGGCAGTGCGCCGGGACGCTGGTAACGTTCCGTCCGCGCCGTGGCGATGTCCAGCGATAAGCCACGCGCCAGCAGCTTGGCCGTGCCGAACCGGGGGTGACAGACGGCCTCTCCGCCGAGCCATCGCGCCAGGCCCTTCGCCAACGCTTGGGCATCTCCCTCCGCCACAATGTCGATATCCAGTGTCTGGCGCCCCAGCATAATGTCGCGCACCACGCCGCCGACAAGCCATAGCGGCACGCCCCGCGCATGGGCGAACTGGGCCGCCTCTCGGACCAGCTCCAGCGACGAAGGGGCAAGCCGCTCCTCAAGAAGCGGGGCGATAGTCGTGCGCCGGGCATGATGCATGGGTAGTCCGTCAGGCAGGGATCATGGGCAGGCTCAGGGGAATTCTAACAGATTGACCCGAGCCTGCTGCGGGGCTAGAATGGCGCCGTCCGGGCAATTGTCGCCGCCCGGCCAAAGGAAGCACCTGTGACCGCTAGTCCCGAGCTTGCGTTGCGGCGTGAGCTTGGCGTCAAGTTCAAGGACCCTCGCCTGCTGCGGCTGGCGCTGACGCATCGCTCCTACGTCCACGAGCAGCAGGGGGAGGGTCCGGAGACCAACGAGCGCCTGGAGTTTCTGGGAGACGCGCTGCTGGGGTTGGTGATCGCCCAGGAGCTGTACCGGCGCTTCCCCGATGCCGATGAAGGCCAGCTCACGTCATGGCGTTCCGCGCTGGTGCGGACGGAATCACTCGCGGGGATGGCCAGGCAGCTGCGGCTTGGCGACTATTTGCACCTGGGCCGCGGCGAGGAGCAGAGCGGTGGCCGCGACCGCGACCGCAACCTGGCGCGGGCGCTGGAAGCCATCGCGGGCGCGGTGCTGGAAGACCAGGGCCTCTCCGCGGCGCGCCGGTGGACGCTGCGCATGTTCGCCCTCGCGCTCGATGCCCTAGGCGATGCGTCCCATAAGGACTACAAGTCCGTCTTGCAGGAGATGACCCAGGCGGAAGGCAAGGGGTCGCCGGTGTACCGTACGGTGAGCAGCAAGGGGCCGGACCATCGTAAGGAGTTCACCGTGGAGGTGCTGGTGGCGGATGCCGTGGTGGGGCGCGGGCACGGGTTGAGCAAGCGCACGGCGCAGCGGGAAGCGGCGCGGTATGCCCTGGCGCAGCCAAGACCCGTGGAAGCCGCGCATGCCGGTTAGATATATCGAACGGGCGAACAGGATTGCTGCGGAACGGGGTACGACGCCGTACCAGTACACCGTGCACGCCGCCGCGCCGCCGCTGGCGAGCCTGGCCAAGCCGCTGGCGCAGTGCCGCGTGGCTCTCATCACCTCCGGCGGCGTGCACCACGTCAGGCAGGAGCCGTTCGAGGAGCGCGACGATACGACGTTCCGCGAGCTGCCCAAGGACGTGCCGCTGAACGAGTTGCGTATTCGCCACGGCGGCTATAACCACGCCGACGCCGACCGCGACCCCAACTGCGTGCTGCCGCTCACGGTGATGCGCCAGATGGAGGCGGAGGGAGTCATTGGCGCGCTGGCGTCGCCGGTCTTCTCGTTCATGGGGCGGGTGCCCAGCCGCCTGCGCCTCATGCAGGAGACTGCGCCGGGCCTGGCGAAGAGGCTTCGCGCCGCAGATGTGGACGCTTGCCTGCTCGTCCCTGCCTGACCGATCTGTCACCAGTCCGTGGGACTGCTGGCGCGGGTGCTGGAAGAGCAGGGGTTGCCCACGGCTACTATCACGTCGGCGCGGGACATCACCGAGGCGGTAAAGCCGCCGCGCGCCGTGTTCGTGAATTTCCCTCTGGGGCACGAGGCAGGCGCGCCGTTCGACATCGCCTTGCAGCGCCGCATCGTGGGCGACGCGCTGGCGATCCTGGAGTCAGCGACGGTTTCCGGGACCATCATTGACCTGGCGTACGCCTACCCGCCGGACCCGGGCTGGGAGCAGACGTTTGTGTAGAGCGGCGGGGCCTGTTCAGCGGTGGGGCTGTATGATGGCGGCGTAACGCAGGGCTATCCCGGCAGGCAGCAGGCGCGTACCTAGCGCTTGCCGGCGCAGGAGCTTGCGCACTCTAGAGGAGAAAACATGTTCAACGGGTTCAAGATCATAGACGCCGATTCCCACGCCATGGAGCCTAACGATCTGTGGGACAAGTACCTCGATCGCAAGTACCGGCCCTGGGCCCCTGGGGGGCCGCGCAGCGTGCGCCCGCTGCACGTTGACCTGAGCAAGGAGGGCTACTCGCGCCGCCCCGCGGACGGTAAGCCCGCGCCGCCGTACATCCAGGACGGCAAGGGCGGCTTGCAGACGTATGCCCAGGCCTATCGGGAGTACATCGCCCAGGGCTTCACGGCCAAGGCGTACCGCCTGTATTTGCAAGCGACGGGGATCGATCGCGTGGTGATCTACCCCACGGTGGCGCTGGGTATGACGGCGCGCCAGGGGTTCGGCGGGCATCAGATCATGGGGCCGGACGTGGCCGCGGCGCTGTGCCGCGCCTACAACAGCTGGCTGCACGACTTTTGCAGTGAAGGCGATGGCGTGGTCCTCGGCGCGGGCGGCGTGGACCTGCGCGATGCCGATGCCGCGGCGCACGAGGCGCGTCGCTGCGTGATCGAGCTGGGCTTGAAGGCGCTCTTTGTCCTGCCGCAACCGGCGCTGGGCATCCCGCTGCACGACCCCTACTACGATACGCTGTGGGGCACGGTGCAGGAGCTGGGCGTGCCGCTGGGCATCCACGGCTTGCAGGGCAGCAGCACCATCGGCCGCGAATACTGGGGCAACTGGCGCATGGGCACGGCGGCCACGGACTTTCCCATGGAGGAGATGCTGGCCTGCCTCTCCTTCACCGCGGGCGGCATCCTGGAGCGCTTCCCCAAGCTCAAGGTCGTCTTCTTGGAATCGTCCGCGGGGTGGGCGCCGTCATGGCTGTGGTGGTGCGACGATAAATGGAAGCAGTTCGCCGGGGGGCGCGCCGACACCAAGGAGATGCCGTCCTTTTACTTCAAGCGGCAGTGTTATATCTCCGGCGAGCCGGATGAGCCGGGCTACGGCTACTGCGCGCAGTTCGGCTTGGAAGACAACGTCATGACCGCCACCGACTTCCCCCACCCCGAGGACGTGCATTTCCCCCATGTGCTCCAGGACTTCTTCGAGGTGCAGCCCAAGCTGCTAACCAAGGAGCAGATGCGGAAGCTGTTGTGGGATAACCCCGCGCGCCTCTACGCGATCAGCTAGGCCCGCCCCACTTTGCCTTTGGGAGCGGCGGCAGAAGGTTTGGCGATGCCCTTCACCGCCTCCATGAAGTGTCGCACGGCGTCCATGTGCGCCTGAGGCGACTTGAGACCCGCGTCCATGGTGTTGAGGCTGACGTGGCTGGCGCCCGCGCGCTGCCACTCCTCCACGTGCCGTGCCTGCTGGTCCGGCGTGGTTCCCGCCAGGTTGACGCGCCCCTCAAAACCGATGCTCGCCGGGTCGCGTCCCGCGCCGCGCGCCGCCCGCCGCACGTCGTCAAACGCCTCCTGCACCTTGTCCGCGTCAATGAACCGCGTGAGAATCCACCCATCGCCGATGCGCCCGATGCGGTCGCGCACCTCCGGCACGTTGCCGCCGAACCATACGGGTATCGGCCGCTGCACGGGCAGGGGGTTCATCCCCATCGCCTCGAACGCATGCCACTTTCCCTTGAACGTGACCACCTGGTTCGTCCACAGCGCGCGCATCACGGCGATCTGCTCCTCGCTGCGCTTGCCGCGGTTGTGGAAGTCCTCCTTGAGCGCTACATATTCCGTATCGTTCCAGCCGGTGCCGATGCCCAGACGCAAGCGCCCCTTGGATAGCACGTCCACCACTGCGGCTTGCTTGGCCACCAGCGCTGTCTGTCGCTGCGGCAGGATGAGCACGCCCGAGGCAAAATGGATGCGCTTGGTGACTCCCGCCAGGAAGCCGAAGAGGACAAGCGGCTCAAGAAACTGATTGGGAATCTTGTAGAAACCCTTGTATCCCGGGCGCACGGACGCGTCCGGCAGCAGCACGTGATCGAAGGCGAGAATATGGCTGCAACCCAGGTCTTCCGCGGCCTGGGCGTAGGCCACCACTACCGCGGGGTCGTCGCCGATCTCCGTCTGTGGGAACGTGACGCCGATGTGCATGATGTTCTCCTTGGGGGAGGCTGTAAGGGGGGCGCGGGTTTTCCTTGGGCCGCGTGGATTCTAGCACAGGGCAGCGTGCCGCCGGCCCAGGTGACATGCTATCCTGGCGGGACAGAGATGCGGCGGCGCGGCGCGAGGCACGCGGCGGCGCAGCCCAGGATTGGCGGACAGGAGCGGCATGGTGCGGTTGTTCGGGCGCAAAGCGAAGGTGGACGTGGGCCTGAAAAAGACCCGCGAAGGCGTGTTCGGCAAGCTGCTCGGCGTGCTCTCCCGCTCCTCTATTACCGATGACACATGGCAGGAGCTGGAAGAGGCCCTGATCGCCGCGGACGTGGGCGTGAAGCTGGCGCTGGATATTCTGGCCCGCGTGCGGGAGCGCTGCGAACGTGAGGGCGTGAAGGACGGCACTGCGGTGCCGGGGATGCTCAAGGACGAGTTGTTGCGGATCGTCGCCGCGCAAGGGGCGGCGCGTTCGCCGCTCCTTGCCCTAGCGCAGGGCAAGCCGTTGCCCGCCAAGCCATACGTCATATTGATCGTCGGCGTGAACGGCGCGGGCAAGACCACGAGCATCGCCAAGCTGGCGCATCTCCTCATGGCGCAGGGGAAGCAGGTGGTGCTCGCGGCGGGGGACACCTTTCGCGCCGCGGGATCGGAGCAGTTGGCTATCTGGGCAGATCGGGTCGGGGCGCAGGTGATCGCCCACCAGCACGGCGCGGACCCCGGCGCGGTGGCCTTCGACGCGCTGGAGGCGGCGCGCGCCCGCAACGCCGACGTGGTGATCATAGACACCGCCGGACGCCTGCACACCAAGGTGAACCTCATGGAAGAGCTGAAGAAGGTGCACCGGGTGGTGCAGCGCTTCGACCCCGCCGCGCCGCACGAGACGGTGCTGGTGCTGGACGCCGTCACGGGGCAGAACGGCCTGGCGCAGGCCAAGAGCTTTTCCGAGGCCGTGCGCGTGAGCGGCCTCTTTCTCGCCAAGCTCGACGGCACGGCGCGCGGCGGCATCGCCGTGGCCATCGCCGATCAGTTGCACATCCCCATCCTCTTTATCGGCACCGGGGAGCAATTGGACGATGTGGCGCCCTTCGATCCCGCTGAGTTCGTCGAGGCGCTGGTGTCTTCCGAGGGCTAACCTGTGCTGGATGCCTTCATCTGGTGGCTGACCTTTCTCCTCCTGGGCCTTGCCGCGCTGCCCATCACCCTGGCCCTGTTCCGCAACCTGCCTGACCGCGGCTACGCCTTTTCCCGGCCGCTGGGCCTCCTGCTGTTCGGCTACCTCTACTGGGTGGGCGTGGATACCGGCATTCTGCCCAACAGCCGCACCGGCGTGGAGATCGCTGTCGCCGCGTTGCTGGCGCTGGCGTATATCGTGCACCGCCGCCGCGGCGAGCCGCTGGCGCGTGTCTGGCAGACGCACCGCCGCGAGATCATCGTCACGGAACTGGTCTTCGCCGGGGTATTCGTGCTGTGGGCGTGGGTGCGTAGCCATACGCCCGCCATTGAGCATACCGAGCAGCCCATGGACTTCGCCATGCTGAACGCCGTGCTGCGCAGCCCGGAGTTTCCTCCCAACGATCCGTGGTTTGCCGGGGCATCCATCAGCTACTACTACTTCGGCTATCTCATGACCGCGGGTGTGGTCAAGCTGAGCGGCGTTGCCCCCGCCGTCGGTTACAACCTGGCGCTGGCCTCGTTTGCCGCGATGGCCGCCACTGGCGCGATGGGGCTGACGTACAACATCGTGGCTACGCTGCGCCGCAACGATGGGCTGAGGGCGAGCGCGGGCACGGCGATGCGATTTGGGCTGCTCGCCGCTCTGTTGCTGGTGTTCATGGGGAACCTCGTAGGTCTGCTGGAGTTCTTCCAGACCAACGGCATCGGTCCGCAACCGTTCTGGGAGTGGCTGGGCGTGGACGGACTCACCGGCGTCTCCCGCAGCCCATCCTGGCACCCTGACGATTCCTTCTGGTTCTGGCGCTCCACGCGCATCATCAACAACGCCGCGGGCAGTGATTACACCATCACCGAGTTCCCTGCGTTCAGCTTCATCCTGGGCGATCTGCACCCGCACGTCATGGCCCTGCCGTTCATGCTGCTGGCCATGGCCCTGGCGTTCAACGCTTTGCGTGCGCGGGCGGTATGGGGGCTGGCGTGGGTGCAGGAGCGGCCGTGGGAGCTTGTGGCGATAGGCCTGGTGCTCGGCGGCCTGGGCTTCCTCAACTCCTGGGACCTGCCCACCTTCACCGTGCTGTTTCTCGCCGCGGTGGCGCTGAACGCCATCCACGCCAGGGCCGCGGGCAGGGGCGCGGGCATGCTCTCCGTGGCGATCGCCATGGCGCTGCTGCTCCTGCTCATCTGGCTGCTGTACGCCCCGTTCACCTCGTCATTGCAAACGCAAGTAAACAGCCGCGTGCCTATCGCGCCGGTGCGCGCGGCGATGACCCGGCCCATCCACGCCATCGTGTTCTGGGGGCCGCTGCTGCTGCTGGCCCTGGCGCTGGTGCTGCGCCTGGGATGGGAGACCTTCGCCGCATCCGCGCGCATGACGGCGCTGCGGCTGCTGGGCGCGGATGGCGTGCCGGCTGCCCCCGGGCAACCGTGGCGGCGCTCGATCATCTTCCGCGCCGCGGCGCTAGCGCTCCTCCCGTTTGCGATATGGGCGGCGGTGGAAATTGGCCTAGCCGCCTCCGGCGCCAGCTTGGGGCTGGCTGGAGGCAGGCCGCGCTCCATCAACCTGGCGCTCCTCGCCATCGGCAGCCGGTCCTGGCACCTCCTGCCGTACGCCGCCGTGCTGGCGCTGGCCCTGGCCGTACTGGGCAGAAAGGCGTCGCGCGATGGCGCGGCCTCGGCGTCGCTACAGTTCGCCCTGCTCGCCGTCGCCGTGGCGCTGTTCCTCGTGATGGGCGCGGAGCTGTTCCACCTCAACGACCTCTTCGGCAATCGCATGAACACCGTGTTTAAGCTGTACTACCAGGCGTGGGCGTTGCTGGCGGTGGCTGGCGCTGTGGGCCTGTACCACTGGACGCAGGTGCGCACCGCCTCTGACGCGGCGCGACGTGGCCCTCTGCCGGCAACAGTCCTGGCAATCGCCGCCGTATCCATCGCCGCGGCGTTCCTGTTCCTCCCTGCCGCGATCTGGACGAAGACTGACCATTTGCGGACGAAGGCTACGCTCGACGGCACGGCCTGGGTGCTGGACTCCGACCCTGGGGAGTGGAGCGCCTATCAGTGGCTCCTGGAGCATGCCCGCGGCGGCGACGTCATCGTGGAGGCGTTGCCGCTGGATCAGGCGAAGCGTCCCACGGGCGATTACCAGGCAGGCATCGCGCGGGTTTCGGCGCGGACGGGGCAGCCCGCCGTGCTGGGCTGGCCGGGGCACGAGCATCAGTGGGGGCGCGACGACGCGGCCATCGCCGAGCGGGCGCGGGACATCGACACGATCTATCGCAGCACAGATGCGCAGACCGTGCGGGCGGCGCTGGCGAAGTACGGGGTGCGCTATGTGATCGCAGGCGCGCTGGAGCGGCAGACCTACGGCGTTGAAGTCAATGCGCGGCTGGCGGCGGTGTTGCCACCGGCCTACTCCGGCCCCGGCGTAGTAGTATATGGGAACCCTTAATCGGCATGGCGGCATGACACAAGAGTTGCAACCACCACCCCCCGCAAACGAAGCGCCGTCGCCGCTGGAAGAGCTGGCGTTCGAAGACCTGCCGCAATTGCCATCGCAGGAGCCGGAGCCGCGGCCGCCGCCGCCCGCGGTCCCTGCGCCGCGCGGCATCGCCGTGTCGTGGGAGATGCTGGCCTGGGCCGCGCTGCTGCTGGCGGCGCTGGCGGCGCATCTGTGGCATCTCGACCTGCGCACCTACCACTACGACGAGTCCATCCACGCCTGGGATAGCTGGAAGCTGTTCTACGATGTCTCCTACACCCACAGCTCCTGGTCGCACGGGCCGTGGATGTATTTCATGGGCGCCGCGGGCATCGGCGTGTTCGGCGATACGCTGGCCGCGCCGCGCGTCATGCCCGCGCTCTTCGGCGTGGCCCTTGCCGCCATGCCGCTGGTGTTGCGCGGGCACCTGGGCCGCTGGGGCGCGCTGGCGGCGGGCGCGATGCTGGCCTTCTCCCCCTCGCTGCTGTACTTCTCGCGATTCCTGCGGGAGGACATCTTCGCCATCGTCTTCGATCTTGCGATGGTGGGGTTGATGTGGAAATACATCGCCACGCGCAAGGACGGCTACCTCTACGGCGGCACCGCGGTGATGGCGCTCTCGTTCGCCGCGAAGGAAACGGCGTACATCAGCGTTGTTGCGGTAACAAGTTTCCTCGCGCTGTGGTGGCTGCGCTCGCAAGTCGCTGCAGGCTTCATCGGCGCATCCCGTGCCGCCGGGCGACTGGCGCGGCTGCGGTCCAGGCTGCGGGTGAGGGCGCGCAGGCCAGGGCGCGTGGGCTTCGTCGTCCTGGCGGTGCTGGTGTCCCTGCCGCTTGCCGGCGCGCTCGTCGGGGCGCTTATCGAGCATGTCTCCACGCTGACGCTGGTGCTGGGCGCGGAGGGGAACGACACCACCAAGGTCGGTTCGCCGCAAGGCACGGCGGCGTACGTCATGGCGGGGCTGATCGTCGCCGTGCTCTTCGGCATGAGCGCGGCCATCGCCATCTCCTGGCGCTTCAAGGTGTGGCTGGTGGCGATCCTCATCTTCTACGGCATATTCTTCACCCTGCATACCACGCTGTTCACCAACATGCTGGGCATGGGCACCGGCATTTGGCAGGCACTGGGCTATTGGATCGCGCAGCAGCCGGTGGAGCGGGCGGGACAGCCCTGGTACTACTATCTCATGACTCTGGGCGTGTACGAGTTTCTGCCCGTGGGCCTGGGCCTGGCGGCCATCGCGCTGGCCGTAACGCGGCGCGGCATCCAATTTCTCTTCTGGGCGGCTCTCGTTTTGGCGATTGCAGGGGGGCTGTCCGCGCTGGTGTACACCTTCGGCGGAGGCAAAGCGCAGTACGCCCCGCTGGCGCTGGGGATTGCCGTGGTCGTTTTCATGGGCCTGGGCAAAGGCAGCAAGTTCGAGTGGTTCCTCACCCACTGGGCGCTGCTCACGGTGATTCTCTACATCGTCGCCGGCGAAAAGATGCCGTGGCTGACCACCCATCTCGTCGTGCCCTTTGCGCTGCTCGCCGGCAAGATGCTGGGGCAGATGCTGGAGCGCCTGCCCTGGCGTGAGGCGGCGCGCAGCGGTGCAGTTGTCCTGTTGCTGGCCGTGCCCGTCGTGATTGCATTGCTCTACGCCCTGGCGACGCGGGCCAACTGGCAACCGCACCAGGGCGCGGGCATGTGGGGGTTCATCGGGCCGCTGATCTTCGCGGGACTGCTGATCTCCGCGGCGGCGTGGCTCTGGCTCTGGGTGGGCACGCGCCGCGCCGCGCCCATGCTGGCGATCTCCCTGGTGCTCGTCCTTTCCGTGCTCACCCTGCGAGCCTCCTTCCAGGCCTCGTTCGACAATGCCGACGATCCCAAGGAGTTGTTCCTCTACTCGCAACCGGGGCCGGGGGTGCAGCGCACCGCGCTGGAGATCGAACGGCTGGCGGCGGCGTCAGGCAAAGGCGATGGCCTGCGCGTGCTGGCGGATACCAGCGACGCCGCCTTCGCACCCTGGCGATGGTATCTGCGCGGCTACAAGGACGTGGCCTTCCCCGATCTCACTAGCACTACCCCCACGTTCGATCACGACGTGTTGCTGGTGGCGCGGCAGAATGCGGGCAAGCTCGCCGCGGTGAAGGACCGCTACGTAGAGGGGCCCACGTTCGCCATGAACCAGTGGTTCAACCCTTTCAGCGTCTACCAGAAGTACACCATCGGCAAGTTCTGGGACGATGTCCAAAGCGCGGATGCGTGGAACAACATGCTGCGCTACTACGTCTACCGCGACGTGGGGACGGGCCCTTCCACCAACAAGTTCACCGTGTTTTACGCCAAACCGCTGCTGGAGCGTGCGCCGCCGGCGGGGAACTAGGCGTCTTGCCGGGGCGCCGCCGCCGCCCTGAGCGCCGCGCGCCGGTCTGCAACGTATACTAGGTGGCTGGCGCAGGCTGGGCCGCGCCCGAGGAAACCGCTTGCTGAAATCCCCCAAATTCTGGGTAGGAGTAGCCGTCAGCGCCGTGCTGCTGGGACTATTCTTCTGGAAGATTGACCTGCGCAAGACCGCCGGCGCCCTGCGCAGCGCCAACTACTGGTGGTTTGTCCCTGCCCTCGCCATGTACTTCATTGCCGTATGGTTCCGCACCTTGCGCTGGCATGTGCTGCTCCGCCCCATGAAATCCGTGGGCGTGGCGCGCCTCTACCCCGTCGTCGTCGTGGGCTACATGGCGAACAACCTTCTCCCCCTTCGCGCCGGGGAGCTGGTGCGATCGCTGTTCGTCAGCCGCCGCGAAGGGGTCAGCGCCACCGCGGCGCTGGCGACGATCATCGTGGAGCGCGTGCTCGATGGCATCGTGCTCATTGCCATTGCGCTCATCGTGTGGCCGTTTCTGCCGCTCCCCGATCTTCTTCGCAGTTTCTCCGGCGATACCGGCATACCGCTGGCTCTGCTGCTCGCGCTGGTGATCGGCCCCTTTGTGACCGTACTGGCGCTGTTCCTCGGCATTGCGTTATGGCCCGCGCTGGGCCGTGCCCTGACCCGCATGCTGGTCGCCCTCATGCCTGCGCGGCTCAAGCGCCCCGTGCAGGGACTGGCCCTCCGCTTTGTCGAAGGCATTTCCACGCTGCGCAGCCCGCGCCGGCTTGCCGCCACGCTGGCGTGCAGCTTCCCCATCTGGATCGCCGAAGGAACGATGTACTACTTGGTTGCCATCGCGTTCAAGCTGGAGCAGCCATTCCACGCCTTGCTCATCACCACGTCCACCTCCAACCTTGTGACCAGCGTGCCCTCCAGTGCCGGCGGCGTGGGGCCGTTCGAGTACGGCGCGCGCCTGACGCTTGAAGGTCTGGGCGTGGGCACGGACGTGGCGGCGGCCTACGCCATCGCCCTGCACGTGGCGCTGCTGGCGCCGGTGACGCTACTGGGCTTGTTCTACGTCTGGCAATACAACCTATCGCTGGGCGAAATGCTGCGGCAAAAGCCTGCGGAGCCGCTCGCGCCCAAACCCGCGGAAACGGTACGGCCATGAAAGACGGCATCATCGGCACCATCGCCCCGCAAGACGCGCCGCCGGCTGGGGATACGGTGCAACTATGAAAATCGGCATCATCGGTGGCGGCGCGCTGGGGCTGGCGGCGGCCTACCAGTTGGGCAAGGACGGACACCAGGCGGCGGTCTTCGAACGCGCGGCTGTCCTCGGCGGGCAAGCGTCCACGTTCGATGTCGGCGGCGGGCGGCTGGAGCGCGGCTACCACCACCTGTTCAAGTCGGACACTCACATGGTGGATCTCATCCACGAGCTGGGGCTGGGGCCGAAACTCGCGTGGATCGAATCCAAGGTCGGCTTCTTCTACGGCGGCAAGATTCATCAGTTCACCACGCCGCTCGACCTGCTGCGGTTTACGCCTCTCTCTCCCTACAACCGGGTGAAGCTGGGCCTGATGACGTTGCGCTTGCAACGAACGAAATACTGGCCGCGGGAGCTGGAGCGCGTCACCGCGGAAGAGTGGATACGCACGCACGCCGGCAAGCAGATTTTCGACGTCATCTGGAACCCCATGCTGCGCGGCAAGTTCGGCGAGAGCGCGTCGCAGGTGTCCATGGCCTGGCTGTGGGGCAAGATTTACCTGCGCACCACCTCCCGCGATAAGGGCCTGCGCAGCCGCGAGCGCCTGGGCTACCCCCTGGGCAGCTTCGCCGAAATCTTCGAGGCACTGGAGCGCGAGATACGCGCGATGGGCGGCGAGGTGCACTACCCCTCCACGGTGCATCGCGTGACGGTGCGCGATGGCCGCGCCACGGGCCTCGACGTGCAGTACCCCGGTGGCGGCCGCGAGTCGCGCGACTTCGACGTGGTGCTGTCCACCACGCCGTCGTCCATCTTCCCGCGCCTCGTCCCCGAGCTGCCGGAGAGCTACACGCGCCTGCTCGCTCCCCAGTACCAGGCCGCGGTGCTCATCATCATGGAGCTCGACCGGCCCTTCTCCTGGGCTTACTGGATGAACATCGCCGACCGCTCCATCCCCTTCGTGGGGCTGATTGAGCACACCAACTTCGTGGACAAGGAACGCTACGGCGGCAAGCACCTGGTCTATCTTTCCAACTACCTCTCGCGCGCAAGCGAAATGTACAGCATGCCGCCGGATGAGTTATGGCGGCGCTATGTGCCTGCGCTGAAGAAGATCAACCCCGCGTTCGACGAGTCATGGGTGACCAACCGCCACTACCACCGCGAAGACGCCGCCCAGCCCATCATCGGGGTGGACTACTCCCAGCGCATCCCGCCGTTGCAGACGCCGCTCAAAGACCTGTGGCTGGCGAACACCACGCAGATCTACCCCGAAGACCGCGGGACCAACTACAGCGTGCGCCTGGGACGGCTTGTCGCCAAGATGATCACGGGCCAGGCGCCGGTGTGCATGTGGTGGGAGTAAAGAGCGTTGCACAAGGACCGCCTCTCCCTCGAGAGCATTGCTTCAAAAACCCAGTGGGCCTCATGTGAATCTGTCAGCGGGGAGAGCGGAGGGATGCAAGCCTTCCGCTCGGGGGTTCAAGGCGGACTCCCCCTTCCAAGAATGGTTCAGGCGCAGGCCGAAAAACGGTGCAGACACGGGACCGGTGGAGTTGCGGCAAGTGATGGAGGACCTGTAGCCGACGTTCATCAAGATGGGGCAGATCCTCTCTATGCGCCCCGACGTGCTTGCGCCGGAGTACCAGGCGGAGTTCGCCAAGCAGCTGGATGACGCGCCGCCGGTGCCGGTGGAGCAGATCAAGGCCGTCATCCAGCTGCAACTGGGCAAGCCGCTGGCCGAGCTTTTCAAGTCGTTTGACGATCACCGGCTGGCG
>SHYB01000052.1 GCA_009693015.1 Dehalococcoidia bacterium | reverse complement strand
TCTCCCTGGATGAGGACCTCGTGGCGCTGCGGCTGCCTGACGATGATTTTCACGGCGCTCCTTGGCACGGCGCTCCATGGGGTAACGTGACGTGCGGGGCTAACGGTTGATTATATACCCCTGAGGAGGGGCCTTGTCGCAAAATCCCATCTGAACTGTTGCGCCGTCTCATCCAAGCATGGAAATGTTACAACGAACCATCCCCCTCCCCCTTCCTTCCCCCTTCCTTTCCTGGAAGGGGGTGAGAAAGAGGGTCCAAGGGGGTGTCCCCCTTGGACCCTCGAGCAAAGGGGCTGCGCCCCTCTGCACTCCTTGGGGACAGGCACCCCTGCAGACTCCCGGGCCTGTAGAACCGAACTTTGGGGGGCAACAGGCGAATCTATTGCCGAGGAGTGTGCATCGAATAGGATGTGGGAGCGCGTGCGGCTGCTTGACGGGTTCGCGGCGTTTCTTTACGATGGCCCGGAAGGTGCGGCAGAAGAGGGAAGGAAGAGGATGGCGAGCACGGGCGCGGGAAAGAAAAAGACGCCGGACGAGTTCTGTTGCGGCGACGTGGAGGCAATGGCCTCGGAGTTCGTTGACCAGGGGCTGGATGAGCCGCTGGTGGTGAAGATGCACCGTCACCTGGGGTTCTGCCCGCCGTGCCAGTCGTTCGTGGCGTCTTTCTCCAAGACGGTGCGGCTGTTGCACGCGATGCCGCGCAAGCCGGCGCCGGACGGTCTGCGACAGAGCATCATGAAGCGCACGAAGAAGCGGTCGTAGCCGGGTGCAGGAGGGACGCTCCAGCCTCCAGTTACGGTACGCGGGATGTTAGATTCAATTCGCAGGCGCATATCGGACGGCGGCGAGCCGCCAGACGGCGCGGCGTTGGTGGCTGAAGCGCGGGCGCTGATGGAGGAGGGGCGGTGGGTGGAGGCGTGGCGGGCGCTGACGCGGGCGCTGCGGATGGAGACGGCGGATGCGGAGGCGTATCATCTGCGCGGCGTGGTGAACTTGATGCGGGGGCAGCCGCGGGCGGCTATTGCCGATGCGGACGTGGCGCTGGCGCGGGCGCCGGGGCATGCGGAGGCGTACTACACGCGGGGCAGCGCGTACGACATGCTGGGGAAGAGCGATCAGGCGCTGCTGGACCTGGCGAAGGCGGTGGCGCTGGCGCCGGAGGATGCGCGGATGTACGCCAGCCGGGGCGTGGCGTATCTGAACATGGGCGATGCGGCGCGGGCGCTGGCGGATTTTTCCGAAAGCGTGCGCCTGGCGCCGCAGGAGACGCCGCACCGCTTTTCGCGGGCGATGGCGTATTACCGGCTGGGGCGCTATGAGCAGGCGTTCGAGGACTTCACCGCGGTATTGGCGCGGGAGCCGCAGCATGCCGAAGCATTGTTTCAACGTGGTCTGTGCCGGCTGCGGCTGCGGCAGGACGAGGCGGCGCAGCGCGATCTGGACGCTGCGGTGGCGGCGGGGCTGCATGATGGGTCTGTGCGGAAGCAGGCGGAGTATGTGCGGAAGCAGCGGGAGAAGGGGCGGGGATCAGGGAAGGGGAAAGGGAAGAAATGAGCAAGCGCCAGCGGCTATTCGCTGTGCTGGCCGTGGGCGTCATGCTGGCGGCTGCTGGGTGCAGCGGGAGCGGCGGGGACGATGTTCCTGCCAGCGTTACGCCGCAGGCGGCGTCGTCGATCCCTCTATCGCCCGTGGCTGAGACGCCGCAATCTGCCACGGCGATACCACGGCCAACCATTACGCCGGCACCAACGGCAACGGCTGTGCCTGCGCCAACCGCGACGCCTGTTCCCACTGCCGCGCCACGGGCGACCTCGACGCTTGTGCCCACGCCGACACTTGCTCCGACGCCCACGCCTACGACCACGCCCATACCGACACCGAGGCCAGTGTTTGCGCCTGGGGTGTACTACCGGATACCAGGACTGGCAAACCCAGGCGCGATGCTGGCAATCCTTGGTGGGGCCGTAACGCCGCAGATATAGGCAGCCCCTGGCGGCTTTTCTATTCGCGCCGACATGGTGGTGTTCCCCAGCGGCGGCGACCGGCTGATGATCGTGGCCCCCAATGGGATCTCGCGGACGGTGCAGGCGACTGGTCTGTTTCAAATCGCCAGGCCCAGCCTTGCACCGGACGGACGCTCGGCGGCGGTGCAGGCCAGCGAGGATCCCAGTACGCCAGTGGGGAGTCTCAATATCTACTTGGTGGACCTGGCAAACGGGACGTGGCGCAGGAATTGCGACCGGCCGGTGAACGAAGAATCGCCGGAGTGGTTTCCCCGGTCGAACCGCATTGCATATAGCTCGTTCTCGCCAATAGCAGGGGTGAACCTCCATGTCTACGATCTGGACGCGCAGCGAGAGGTGCTGACGGTCTAGGACGGCGGCGGCATTCACCTGGCGGTGTCACCCGATGAGCGGACGATTCTGGAACCGGGACGGATGCGGTTGTATGACGCGACGACGGGGAGCCAGACGGCGGACCTGCGGGCGGCGGCGATCGCGGGGGTGCGCGGCGCGGGCTTCGAGCTGGATACGCGTTACCCAGGACAGGCGAATCGCGGCACGTACCCCCTGGACGGGACGTTTTCGCCGGACGGGCGGACGATCGTATTCGACGGTGCGGTGCGGCGCGGCAGCGATTATGGGGTCGTGATGGCCCAGATTAGCGTGACGGGCGCGGACTTCCGCATGCTGAGCGACCTTGTGGTGGTGAACCCGGCGTTCTCCAACAACAACAACTACTCGCAGCTCAACGTCGTGTGGCTGGGGCCAGCCTGACAGTTTGGGCTGTGGCCGGCGTAAGCGGCGGCAGGCCCTAGCTGGTGACGGCGCCCTGGGAGGCGGAGGAGACGAGCTTGGCGTACTTGGCCATGACGCCGGTGGTGTAGTTGGGCTTGGGGGCTTTCCACGAACGCAGGCGGGCCTTGATCTGGTCGTCGGAAAGCTCGGCGTCCAGGCGGCGCTTGGCGATATCGAGGATGACGATGTCGCCGTCTTGGAGGGCGGCGATGGGGCCGCCGACGGCGGCTTCAGGGGCGATGTGGCCGGCCATGAGGCCGCGGGTGGCGCCGGAGAAGCGGCCATCGGTGATGAGGGCGACGGAATCGCCCAGGCCTTCGCCGACGAGGGCGGCGGTGACGCCGAGCATCTCGCGCATGCCGGGGCCGCCCTTGGGGCCTTCGTAGCGGATAACGACGACGTCTCCTGGTTGGATGCGGCGGGCGCGGACGGCGGCGAAGGCGTCTTCTTCGCGGTTGAACACCCTTGCGGGGCCGCGATGCACCATGCGCTCGTGGCCGGCGACTTTCACGACGCAGCCTTCGGGGGCTAGGTTGCCTTTGAGAATGACGAGGCCGCCGGTGGGTTTGATGGGATCGGTGAGCGGTCGCAGCACGACCTGGCCGGGGGCTTCTTTTGCGGCGGCGGCCTCTTCGCCGATGGTGCGGCCGGTGACGGTCATTTCGTCCCTGTGGAGGAGCTTGGCATCGAGCAGGCGCTGGGTGACAAGGGCGATGCCGCCCGCGAGGTAGAGGTCCTTGGCCACGTAGGCGCCGCCGGGCTTGAGATCGGCGAGGAGCGGCGTGGCGGTGCTGATGCGGTCGAAGTCGTCGATGTCGAGCGCGACGCCGGCTTCCTTGGCGATGGCGAGGAAGTGGAGGACGCCGTTGGTGGAGCCGCCGGTGGCGGCGATGGTGGCGATGGCGTTTTCGATGGCGTTGCGGGTAATGATGGCGCTGGGCTTGAGGTCGCGCTGGAGGACGTCCATGACGAGCTTGCCGGCGTCAAATGCGACGCGGTCCTTGTGGGGGTCCATGGCGGGGACGCTGCCGCTGCCCATGGGGGCGATGCCCAAGGCCTCAATGGCGGTGGCCATGGTGTTGGCGGTGAACTGGCCGCCGCATGCGCCGGCACCGGGGCAGGCGACTTTCTCTAGGGCGAGCAGGTCGGCATCGCTCATCTTGCCCGCGGCGTGGGCGCCGACGGCTTCGAAGACCTCCTGAATCGTGACGTCCTTGCCCTTGAACACGCCAGGGAGGATGGAGCCGCCGTAGAGGATGACGGCGGGCAGGTCGAGTCGTGCGACGGCCATGACGGCAGCGGGGATGGTCTTGTCGCATCCCGCAAGAATAATGAGGGCATCGAATGAGTGGCCGCGGGCGACGAGTTCGATGGAGTCGGCGATGACCTCGCGGCTGACGAGGGAGGCCTTCATGCCCTCCGTGCCCATGGAGATGCCGTCGGAGACAGCGATGGTGTTGAACTCGATGGGGGTGCCGCCTGCGGCGCGGATGCCTTCCTTTACCTTAGCAGCGAGGCGTCGCAGATGGAAGTTGCAGGGCATGACCTCGATCCAGGTGTTGGCGACGCCGATGAGGGGACGTTTGAAGTCGTCATCGGTGAGGCCGGTGGCGCGGAGCATGGCGCGGGCGGGCGCGCGGTCAGGGCCGTCAATCATGATGGAGGAGTGGCGCTTGAGATTGGGCTTGGTGGTGGTCATGGACGGGGTGTCTCCAGAATCAGGGCGCAGGAAATCGGGTGCTGCGCCGGGCTGTACCCAGTGTAGCGGGACGGAGGAGGGAGTCAAGGTCTTTTCCTTGTGGGAGCACAGGCTGGTTTGCGATGCAGTCGCGGCGTTTGTTACACTCGCGTCTGTTGCATGCGCTGGGGCGCGAAAGAGTCACAAGTCCAGAGTTCCACAGGCCCACAGGGAGGGAGAACGCTGAACGGTGCATTGGCGACGCTGTTGACGGCGATGGCCCCGGTGGGGGAGCTGCGCGCGGCGATCCCGCTGGGGATGCTGACGCACGATCTATCGTGGCAGCAGGCGTTTCTGTGGGGGGTGCTGGGGAATCTCATCCCCGTGCCGTTGCTGCTGTGGGGGCTGGAGCCGGGCAGCCGCCTGGTGCGGCGGATCGCGCCGCCGGTGGGGTGGCTGCTGGATTGGCGGGCGGCGCGCCTGCGGCGTAAGAGCGATTCGTGGGTGCAGCGCTGGGGGGTGTGGGGGCTGCTGCCGTTTGTGGCCGTGCCGCTGCCGCTGACGGGGGCGTGGACGGGTTGCCTGGTGGCGTGGGCCTTCGGCATGGACCGGCGCAGGGCGCTGGCGGCGACGGTGCTGGGGGTGGCGGGGGCGGGAGTGATCGTGACGGCGCTGGTGCAGGCGGGGGTGCATTTCCCGTTCGTGAAGAGCTAGGGCCGGGGCCAGCGCGGACCGCGACCATGCACGCTACTGGCGCATGCTGCGATAATAGACGCACGGCTCCCCGTAGCTCAGGTGGACAGAGCAACTGCCTTCTAAGCAGTCGGCCGCGCGTTCGAGTCGCGCCGGGGAGACCACCTGCATGGCGACTGGTGCGCTTGCCCAGGCGATTGTGGGCGCCCGCCGTGTCGCCGAGATAGACGACGGGCTAGGATCAGGAGTGCATGGCGCTCCGACGGCTACGGCGATGGGGGCGCGTGCAAGGGAGGCGTGTGCATGGAATGGCCCCACGGATGCAAGCGGTGCGGCGGCGATCTGGTGCTGCACTGGGACGTGCGCTGGACGTATGTGGTGTGCCTGGCGTGCGATGCGGTGCAGGTGGACGAAGAGAAGCTGGCGATGATCGCGCTGGAGGGATTTTCCCGGCGTGAGCCGCGCGAGATGCGGCGGCATGAGGATACGCAGGAGCGGCGCGCGGCGTAGGCGAGGGTCATCTGCGCTCCGCGGCAAGCTTGATGACCAGGCGCTTGGGGTCTGCGCCCTCCTTGCAGAGGAGTTTCAGGAGCATGGGCACGGAGTGGAGCGCGTATTTGGGAGACGGCTCTGTGTTCCGTATAGGGTCGCCGGGGAGGATAATGTGAGACATGCCGGCAACCTTGGCGTGGGGGTCATAGGCCGCCACGCCGATGCACGACCCCAGGCCCAAGCAGGTGAGGACGGCCTCTGGGTCTTGGGTCACTTGTATTTCTCCGAGCCCGACGACGATGGAGCGCTCGTCTGGGCTCATGCATTCCCCCCTTCTTTGACTAGCACGCGGATGAGGTCAAGGCTTGGAAGCACGAGGAACGTGCCGTTGATCTGGCGGTCTGCCGTCCCGAAGACGGTGTCCGCCAGGATAAGCTCGTCCGTTTCCATGAGGACTTCCGCCAGGGCCACGTCGAGGAGCGATCCCGCCATGTCCATCATCACGGTGGGCGGGGTGGGAGAGAGCTCCAGGCCGGTGGAATCGGCCACGGCGGAGAGGAAGAAGGCGCCCATGATGTTGTCCATCTCCCCAAGGGTGGAGCGCTCGAGTTCGCTCATCTCTTCAATCTGGGCGACGGGCTGGCCGAGGAGCAAGCCGATAAGGTCGCGGGCGGTGTCCGGCCTGAAGAAGAGCATCATGTGGCCGGACGCGGCGCCGGTGATGCGCAGGTAGACGGCGATGCCGACGGTCTCCGCGCCGCCAAGGAGGTCCGGGGCCTGCGCGGGGGTGACGCGGACGGGGTCAATGGGGCTGAGGGCGCGCACTTCACGGCCGACCATCTCCGAGAGGCCGGCGATGGAGTGGGTGATGCCCTTGCCGATGAGTTTGACCCAGGCCTCCCGCTGTGCGGGGGTGAGGGCGATTGCGGGCATGGTCAATGCTGCCTCCCTTGGTTAGCTGCGTCCTGGAGCGGCGGTCCGCTTGCAGGCGCTTGATAAGGAGCGTAGGAGAGGGGCTTGCCCAGGCCATATGGGGCATGCATGCAAAGGGATGGTTGCGCGCCCGCATCGGGAAAAGGCAGGCTGCCGCTTGCGTGCGGCATTTGCTGCTCCTGTTGCTCTCTTCCAGAAGGGGGTGGCCTCCCCTTTCTCGACTTACGCCAGGATTGGGAGGCGGACGCGTTGACGCGGCGGGGCCAGGGGGCTAGGCTGGGCGGCGATTGCAGGATTACGCGCAGGAGGAAGCACATGGCGCCGTTGAAGCTGGGGCCGTTGCCCTATGACGAGATTAGCCCGAAGATGCGGGAAGTGGCACAGGACCTGATCTATAACGATATTTGGGAGCGGCCGCAGCTTTCCAAGCGGGACAGGAGCCTGCTCACGGTGGCGTCCCTGGTGACGACGTATCGCAACGACCAGTTGCGGACGCACCTGGGCAGGGCGCTGGACAATGGGGTGACGCGGGAGGAGATCGGCGAGGCGCTGCTGCATCTGGCGTTCTACGCAGGCTTTCCCAACGCGACGCAGGCGTTTCACATAGCAAAAGAAGTGTTCGAGCGGCGGGACGCGCAGGGAAAGGGGTAGCGGGCATGGGAGTGCTGGAGACGATCCGCGCCCGCGTGGCGGTGCGGGAGTTTTTGCCGGAGGCGGTGCCGGAAGCGTCGCTGCGGCGGGTGCTGGAGGCGGGGCGATGGACGCCGAGCCAGCGGAACCGGCAGCCGTGGCACTTCATCGTGGTGGAGGACAGGGAGCGGCTGCGGCAGATCGGGGCGCTGGCGCCGTCAGGGGGGTATATCGGCGGTGCACCGCTGGCGATCGCGGTGGCGGCAGGCGGGGCGAAGCCGCCGGTGTTCGATGCCGCGCGGGCCATCGAGAACATGGAGCTGGCGGCGTGGGAGGAAGGACTAGGGACGTGCTATGTGGGGCAGATTGACCGGGATGCGGTGAAGGCGCTGCTGGGAATCCCCGCGGAGATGGAGTTGATCACGGTCATGCCGTTCGGCTTTCCCACGCCGGCGGCGAAGGGGCAGACGAAGAACCGCAAGGCGCTCGCGGAGATCGCGCACCGAGAGCGTTACGGCGCGCCGTGGTCAGCGGGCAAGGGCTAGCGGGCGATGTGCCCCATGCGCCCGCCCTGGTAATCGCGCACCGCCTGGGCAATCTCTTCCTTGGTGTTCATCACGAAGGGGCCGTAGCGGGCGACCGGCTCGCCGAGGGGGACGCCGGCGATGACCAGCGCCTGTAGGGGGCGCTCCACGCTGGCCACATCAGCGCGAAGAGAGATGGAGGCGCCGTCGCTGGCGAAGAGGGCCATCTGGCCGCGGGCGATGGGCGTGCTATCGCGCCCGGCGAAGCCCGCGCCCGCGAAGACGTAGGCGAAGGCGCGCTGGTCGGGCGGCAGCGGCTGGACGACGCTCGCGCCCGGCGCGAGGGTGAAGTGCAGGTAGGTGATGGGGGTGCGGGTGTCAATGACGGCGCGATGGCCCAGCGCCTCCCCGGCGATGACGCGGACGCGCACCGTGCCGTCGGGCGTGGCCGCCTCGGGGATCTTCGCCGCGGGCATGTCCTGGTAGCACGGGGCGATCATCTTGTCGCGGCGCGGGAGATTGACCCAGAGCTGGAAGCCGTGGATGCGCCCGCCGCGCTCCCTGATCCTGTCTGAAGGCATCTCCGAATGGATCACGCCTGCGCCCGCGGTCATCCACTGCACGTCGCCGGGGTTGAGGGCGCCGGCGTGGCCCGCGGAGTCTTCGTGCTGGAAGGCGCCCTCCAGTATGTAGGTGACGGTCTCAAAGCCGCGATGGGGATGGTCGGGCGCGCCTTTCGCTTCGCCGGGGGCCAGGTCCATAGGCCCCATCTCGTCGAGTAAGAGGAAAGGGTCGGCGTCGGCAAGCCCGGCCGTGGGGAAGGGCCGGTGCACGAGAAAGCCTTCGCCCTCAAAGGTGGTGAGGCTGTCTATGACGCGGGTGACGGAGCGCAATGATTCAGCGGGCATAGGGTGGTCATCCTTGGGGTAGCGCAGCAGGCTGCGCCGTCTCCGGCGATGCGGCGGCGGGCAGGTGGCGCGGCGGCATGAAGCGATGCCTTTTCAAGCGGCGCGATGTTGGCGCTTGTATAAGTATTGGATGCGGGAAAAGCCTAGCAGGTTCCATCTGTTACCGCCAACAGGGGGGCCATCGCCAGTGAGGAGAGTACAGGCAGGAGAGAGCTCGCTTGCGGTTGCAATAGTTGCCTGCGCAGGGGATATGTGGTATGGTTTTACTATGACTATTAAAAACGTCAAGGCGGGTCAGCAGGCGTGGTCTAGTTACGGGCGCGGGTATGGGGCCGTCTCGCAGGCGCTGGAACAGGCGCTGGTGGGGCGATGCGAGCTTTCGCTGGCGTGGTATGAGGCGCTGGCGTATGTGAGCGCGGCGGGGGAGCAGCGGGTGCGCATGCAGGGATTGGCCGATGCCGTGGGCCTGAGTCCCAGCGGATTGACGCGCATGATCGATCGCATGGAGGGGGAGAAGCTGCTGCGGCGCAGCGCCGCCAAGGATGACCGCCGCGGCGTCAACGTGGCGCTGACGGCGGTGGGGCGCAAGGCGCTGACGCGGGCGACGCCGGTCTACCAGCGCGGGGTGCAGGCGCATTTCACGGCGAAGCTGGCGGAGCGGGACCTGGAGGCGCTGCAGCGGGCAGGCGAGAAGCTGGCGGGCGGCGCGTAGCGTCGCATTCGTTGCGCGCTGGTTGTGCTCTTAGCTGCACAGCTCTTGTCATGCGGACGGCAGCATTGGGTGCGGAGCGCCCTTGATGGCCCCTTCCGCGGGGCGTAGTATCTGCGCGTTTTCTCCGGCCGGCGCGTAGCGCTGCGAAAGGAGCCGCGATGACTGCCACCATACCGCTTACCGAGGAGGCGCTTGCCGTGCGCCTGCGCGCGCTGGAAGACGAGCGCGGCATTCTGCGCACGCTGCATCGCTACTCCCACTGCATGGACTACGGCCTGACCAAGGAATGGTCGGAGTGCTTCGCCCCGGACGGGGTGTTCGATGTGAAGGACCTGTCGGGGAAGCGGTTTCACCGGGAGAACAACCGCAAGGAGCTGGCGGCGTACCTGGCGTCGAAGAAGGTTCCGCCGGAGCGATACGACAAGCACATCGTGGCGGCGCCGCTGATCGAGGTTAAGGGCAATACGGCGACGGCGACGAGCTACTTCGTGGCTATCGGCGCAGGGGCGAAGGCGCTGGAAATCCACGTGTATGGCCGGTATGAGGACACGATGGTGAAAACCGGCGGGGAGTGGCTGATCAAGGAGCGCATCGCGACGGTGGAAGGGCGGATGATCCACTAGGGGGGACGCGCAGGGCGGCGAACGCTTTTCCCCTTGGCGGGAGGCTGGCGCAGCACGGGGCACGGTTCCCAGAAGCAGGAGGCAGGCATGGCGGCGAACGATCTCGAAGATATGCAGCGGCGGGTGCAGTTGCTGGAGGACGAGCGGGACATCGGCGACGTGTTCTCTCGCTACAGCCACACCATTGACTATGGGCGGCAAGAGGAGTGGGCGGACTGTTTCACCGAGGATGGCGTGTTCGATGTGTTTACGGTGGATGGGAGGAAGGTGCATAAGGAGCATGGGCGGGGCGAGCTGTTCCGGTACCTGGGCGGGAAGAAGCTGCCGCCGCAGCGGTACGACAAGCATGTGCTGGCGGCGCCGCTGATTGACGTCAAAGGGAGTACGGCGAAGGCGCAGAGCTACTTCATCATGTTCAGCAGCGTCGCCGGCAGCGCGCCGTTTATTGGGGTGTACGGGAGGTACAAGGACACGCTGGTGAAGGAAGGCGGGCGCTGGTATTTGAAGGAGCGTCTGGCGGAAGTGGAGCGGACGCCGGCGCGGTAATCGGCGCAGGTAAGGAGAGATATGGCAAGCCAGCAAGAACTCGCGGCGCTCCAAGGGCGCATCCAGGCGCTGGAGGATGAACGGGATATTCTGCGGACGTTCTACACCTATAGCCACACGATTGATTACGGCAAGACGCGGGAATGGTCGGAGTGCTTCACCACGGACGGCGTGTTCAATGTGTTCATGGTGGACGGCACGCCGGTGCACCGCGAGAACAACCGCACGGAGTTGAAGGCATATCTGGCGAGCAAGCTGACGCCGCCGGAGGTGTACGACAAGCACATCCTGGCGGCGCCGGTGATCAAGATTACTGGGGACAAGGCCACGGCAGAGAGCTTTTTCATCGCCATCGGCGATGCCGGGGACGGGCCGCTGGTGTTCACGTTTGGGCGGTACACGGATACGCTGATGAAGGAGAAGGGGAAGTGGCTCATCAAGGAGCGCAAGGCGGAAACGGAGACGCGGACGCCGGGGTTTACGCGGACGCGCAAGGGGGTGAAGCCGGCGTAGGCGGCAGGCCGGCGGCCCGCCACTTTTCTTGACAATATGGTGTGGTAATGGTAAGACTTAGCGAAAATCTTCTGGGCATTTTGTGATGGTGCGCCGCGATGACGCGGCAGGGGCGCAAGCCCGTGGGGGAAGCCGGAATCGAGGCCGGCGCTCCCACAAGCATGGAAGGAGCGGCATGAAGCAGCATGTATTGAAGGCGGTCCTCTTTGGGGCCGTGGCCCTGAGCATGGTGGTGGCGGCGTGCGGCGGGGGCGACGACGAGCCTGCGGCGACGGCGACGAGCGCGCCCAGGCCGACGACGGTCGCGCCGGCGGCGACACCTGTGCCGGTGCCCACGGCGACGCCGATGCCGGTGTCACATGGAGAGCTTTTTGTT
>SHYB01000013.1 GCA_009693015.1 Dehalococcoidia bacterium | reverse complement strand
GCGTTGATCGTCGCCAGCACCGTTTTCGGCCGGCTGTGAAGAAACCGCTCCCACTCCTCCGCCGCGAACTTCCGTCGTCTCGACGTATCCATTGCTCACCTCGCTTCCCCAAGTGCCGCTAGCCTACCGCACAACCTGTTGATTGAACAGCGGTTCCTACCCTCCCAGGGTCTTGTAGTGTTCGTTGAAGACACCCGCGCTGCAGGGACATCGTGAGCTATCTGGCGGCTGAGTCGGCGCTTCGGGTCCGCGGCGGGATTTGGGGGGAAGTCAAGGTTTGTTGTCATGCAGAGCCCCGGTACGTCTTCGTAACCGAGGCGAAGAATCCATCCCTCTGCGCCCGCTAGTTGAACCACCCTTCGGCGAGGTCCCTCCACTCGGGGTTCTCCGACTGGATGAGCGCGACCTTCTTAGCCCGTGACCACCCTTTGATTTGCTTCTCGTGGGCGATGGCTGCGGTGACGTCGTCCGTTTCCTCGAAGCATACAAGGCGATGGACAGCATACCGTTTGGTGAAGCCCTCGACTGCGCCATTTCGGTGCTCCACCAGCCGCCGTGTCAGGTCGTTGGTCACCCCGACATAGAGGGTGCCGTTGGGGCGACTGCATAGCATGTACACGTAAAACATGCGCTTCTTCGACATTGCCTGGGAAGAATATCAGAAGGGATGGATTCTTCGCCCCGATGGAGTCGAGGCTCTACATGACAGCGTTCCCCACCTTCCGCGATTACCCAAGCCACCGCGCCCCCTTCCCTGTCGCGCTATCATGGTGCATCCGCTCGCCTGCGCATGGAGGGCCACGATGGACTACCCGCATCTCTTCTCGCCTCTCGCCGTCGGCCAGGTGCATCTCAAAAATCGCGTCGTCATCCCCGCCCACGGCCCCCGCCTCAACGCCAGCCGCTTCCTCCGCTACATGGAAGAGCGCGTCAAGCATGAGGTTGCCCTCTGGGTCTCCTCCGACCCCTCCTACGTCGGCTCCTCCGCCTTCACCGTCGCACCGCCCAGCCCCGTCCCCGCCTCCTACCTTGGCGGCACAGACGTGGCCATGCCCAACCCCGCCACTGCTGACGGCGCCGCATTCCTCGATCGCCACGCCATGCCCCGCATGAAAGAGCAGGCGGACCTTGCCCACCGCTACGGCGCCTTCGCCTTCGGCCAGATCGGCCACGGCGGCAGCTACACCACATCCATGAACTACCTCCCCGGCATCGGCCCCTCCGAGGTCCCCGACGAAATGATCGGCGAAACTCCCCACGCCCTCGACGAGCACGAGATCGCCGCGCTCATCCGCGTCTACGCTGAAGCCGCGGGCCGCATCCGCCGCAGCGGCATGGACGGCATGGAGGTCCACGCCTGCCACGGCCTGCTGGTCAACGCCTTCCTCTCCCCCATCTCCAACCGCCGCAGCGACCAGTACGGCGGCAGCCTGGAAAACCGCGCGCGCCTTCTCTTGGAAATCCTCCGCGCCGTCCGCGAAACCGTGGGCAAGGACTTTCCCGTGGGCGTCCGCATGCCCGGCCAGGAGCTCGTGCAGCACGGCCTCGCCATCCCTGATATGGTGCAGGTCGCCCGCTGGGCCGAGCCCCTGCTCGACTACATCAACATCACTAGCTCCAGCGAAGGCGGGCGCAAGGGCGGCGTCACCATCCCTGCCGTCGCTCCCTCCGAGTTCCCCCAGGGCGCGCACGCCGCCGCCGCTGCCGGCATCAAGCAGGCCGTGCGCCTGCCCATCTTGCTCACCGGGCGCATCACCGATCCCGCCCACGCCGAATGGCTCATCGCCTCCGGCACCGCCGACATGGTCGGCATGGTGCGCGCCTTCATCGCCGACCCCCAGTGGGCCTCCAAGGCCCGCGCCGGCGACCGCGACGACATCCGCCTCTGCACCGGCGCCAACGAAGGCTGCCGCAAGCGCACTCTCTGGCGGCAGCCCGGCGGCGGCGCCGCCATCGGCTGCACCCAGAACGCCGCCGCGGGCCGCGAAGAAGAAATGGAGATCATCCCCGCCGCTACCCCCAAGCGTGTCCTCGTCGCCGGCGGCGGCCCCGGCGGCATGGAGGCTGCCCGCGTCCTCACCCTCCGCGGCCATCGCGTCACCCTCTTCGAAAAAAGCGATTCGCTCGGCGGCCAGGTCCGCATCGCCGTCCGCGACCCCCGCACCGCCGAGTTGGGCAACTCCATCGCCTACCTCACCCGCCAAATGGACAAGCTCGGCGTGGACGTGCGGCTCTCCACCGCGCTCACTCCGGAGCTAGCCTCTTCCCTCTCGCCTGACGCAGTTATCGTCGCCACCGGCGCCACCCCGCTCGTCCCAGACGTGCCTGGCATCGCGTCTCCCAACGTCGTCACCGCCTGGCAAGTCCTGCAGGGAGAAAAGATCCCCGGCGCCCGCGTCTGCCTTGTCGCCGGCTATGACGGCCACCACGCCCCTGCCAGCCTCGCCGAGCTCCTCGCCGACCGCGGCTGCGACGTCACCCTCATCACCGAGCGCATGCTCGTCGCCGAAAACCAGGACCCCGGCTTCCACCATGTCCTCCTCAAGCGCCTCCTGGAGAAGCGCGTCGCCATGCACACCCTCACCGGCCTCGTCGCCGTGGAAGGCCGCACCGTCCGCGTCCGCCACGCCCTCACCCGCGAGCCTTGGGCCATCGAAGAGATAGACACAGTCGTCCTCGCCTGCGGCGGCAAAGCCAGCGGCGCCCTCGCCACCGCCCTCAAGGGCAAGGTCCCCCAGCTCTACGCCATCGGCGATTGCCTCGCGCCGCGCCGCGTCCTCCACGCCGTCCTTGAAGGCGCCCGCGCCGCCCGCGCTATCTAACTTGGGTGTCCCCGCCCTCCGTCATTGTGAGCGAGTCCATGAGCTTGTCCTGAGGCCCTGCGAAGGAAGCGTGGCAATCTGGCGGGGTGGATCGCGCTGCCTCTTTTCCGGCCTGCACGGCAACTTGCCCCTACTCCTACCCCTTCCCCACCGCCACCCCCGCCACCTTCATCCGCAGCCGGTACACCGAATCGGACACCGTGAGAAACAGCGTCTTCCAGTCGTCCTCTCCCCATGCCAGGTTCGCGCACGACGCCGGCGTCGTGATCCGACCCACCAGCTTGCCGTCCGGCGCCAGCACATGCACCCCGCCGGGGCCGGTGCAATACACATTGCCCAGGCTGTCCACCTTCATCCCGTCGGGGCGTCCCGTCCCATCTCCCGCAAGCGTGGCGAACACCCGGCTGTTCGCCAGCGTCCCGTCCCCCTTCACGTCGAACGCCCGTATGTGCATCTTCTCCGTATCGTCCACATACAGCGTCTTCTCGTCCGGGGAAAACGCCAGCCCATTCGGCTTGGTGAAATCCCGCGCCACGCAGTCCAGCTTCTTCCCGTCCGGCGATATGCGAAACACCCCCTGGAACGCCAGCTCCTTCGGCATCCGCATTCCCACGTGGTCCATCACGATCCCGTACTCCGGGTCGCTGAAATAGATCGCCCCGTCGCTCTTGCACACCACATCGTTCGGGCTATTCAGCCGCTTCCCCTCGAACATGATCGCCAGCGTCGTCAGCGACCCATCCGCCTCCGTGCGTGACACGCGCCGTCCCGCGTGCTCGCACACCACCAGCCGTCCCTGCCGGTCGTACGTCATCCCGTTCGATTTGGCGCTCGGGTCGCGGTAAGTCGTCACCCCCGCCGCCTGCGACCATTGCTTGATCTGGTTCGCCGGAATGTCGCTGAAACGCAGCACCCGCTCCTGCCGGTGCCACACTGGCCCCTCCGTGAACATAAACCCCGTGCCGATCTTCTCCAGCGGGCTGCTCTTCTCCGCCAGCCGCTCCATCCCCGGCGTCGCCATATCAATAGTCATACGGGCCTCCTAGAAGCAATGCGGCGTGAGTATAGCCCTGACCCTCTACAGGGTCAACGCCGCCCCTGCTTGACCTATCCAATGCCCTTCCCTCGTGCTATACTCACGCATGAGTATGGTGCACTGTCCCCTGCTTGGCCCCCCTGTTGCGATGCGCAACCAAAGGGCCGGCTGAGGATTCCAAGAGGCAAGGCTGGAACACAAAAGCGCGGCGCACCGGGTTTGCACACCCTGCGGATCCCTCATCCAGCAACTCCTTCGGGTGATTCCACAATGTCCCGTGTCCACACGCTGCATGCGCGTGGCTAGCTCAGGAGCTTTATGACAGCGCAACACCAGGGCATACGCACATTCCCCAGGGCCTCCAAGGTTCTCCTCATCGAACCCCCCAATAGCCTCACCGTCGGCTTCAACGCCACTGTCGTCGTCGAACCCCTCGCCCTCGAATACGTCGCCGCCGCCGTCAGTGACATAACTGACGTCGCCATCTATGACATGCGCGTCGACCCCATGCCCCTGGCCGATGCTCTCTCCCGCTACCAGCCTGACGCCATCGGCATCCGCGAAGGCTACACCGTGGACGTGGACACTGTCCGCAGCATTGCCACCGCCGTCAAGAAGATCGCTCCTAACGTTCCCATCATCGTCGGCGGGCACCACGTCAGCCTCTCCCCCCAGGACGCCTCCATCCCCGCCGTCGACGCCATCGTCGTCGGCGACGGCGAGATACCCTTCCGCAACCTCATCGTCAACCTCCAGAAGTTCGGGCGCATAGACAACACTCCCGACGTCATTTTCCAGGACGCTGCGGGCCGCTTTGACGACAAGAACGTCATCGTCCGCGCCACCACATCCCTCAAACAATTCGATTCCGCCGTCATGAACGAGCGCCCGATCCCCGCGCGGCATCTCGTGGATCAGTACCGGCCCTCCTACTTCTTCCTCTACCACGAAAGCCCCTACTCCATCGAAAGCGCCCGCGGCTGCATCTACCGCTGCAACTTCTGCTCCGTCCACCAGTTCCACAAGGGCGCCTACCGCGTCCAGAGCGCCAACCGCACCCTTGATGAGCTCCAGCGTCTCCCCCGCAATGCCTGGGTCAACGTCGTGGACGATCTCGCCATCCAGGAGTTGCCCGCCGCCCAGAAGAAGCAGTACCCTGCGGGCTTCGACCCCATGGAGCAAATGGCGGAAGACCTCACCCAGATGAACCTCGGCCAGCGCTACTGGATGCAGGTTCGCGCCGACAACGTCGTGCGCAATCCCAAGAAGTTTGAGAAGTGGGCCCGTGCCGGCCTGGACACCGTCCTCATCGGCCTCGAATCCTTCGAGCAGGCCGACCTCGACTCCGTCAGCAAGGGCACTAAGTCCGGCGATAACGAACGCGCCTTGGAAATCCTCAACGATCTCGGCATCCGCATCTGGGGCGCCGTCATCATCTTCCAGCAGTGGGCCGAGCAGAACTTCGACCATCTCAAGTCCAAGGTGATGGAGCACAAGATCGAGTTCCCCCAGTTCACCATCATGACCCCGCTGCCTGGCACCGGCCAGTGGCGCGATACCGAGCATCAGCTCATCACCCGCGAGCCTCGCTTCTTCGATTTCTGCCACAGCGTCCTGCCCACGCGCCTCAGTCCCCGCGTCTTCTACGAGCAGTACGCCTCCACCTGGCGCACCGTCGGCGGCGGCGGCCTCGACCGCGCGCGCCGCATGATGCAGGAAGTCTCCACCTCCAAGGCCAGCGTCAGCCGGTTCCTCCGCCAGTACCGCACCCTATCATCCCTGGATAGCTACACCGCCGGCATTGAGATGCTCGAGCGCGCCCAGTCCCAGCAGCGTCCCGCCGGCTCACCCGCGATCCTTGGTGCATAAATCCCCGTAGCATGGACACTCCCAAGCGCGTCGTCGTCACCGGCCTCGGTGCCGTCAGCCCCCTCGGCCCTGACGTCGCCTCCACCTGGAAGGCCCTTCTTTCCGGCGCATCTGGGGTTGACCGCATCTCCCTCTTCGATCCTGAGACGTTCGAAGTTCAGATCGCCGCGGAAGTCAAAGGCTGGGACCCCCTTGTCGCCATGGACAAGAAAGAGGCCCGCCGCGCCGACCGCTTCGTCCAGTTCGCCACCGCCGCCGCGCTCCAGGCCGTCTCCCACGCCGCGCTCCCCATCACCCCGGACACCGCCGCCCACACCGGCTGCATCATCGGCAGCGGCATCGGCGGCATCGGCACCATCTCCGAGCAGCACAAGGTCCTTTTCGAAAAAGGCCCTTCGCGCGTCACGCCCTTCCTCATCCCCATGATCATCGCCGACATGGCTTCAGGGCATGTTTCCATCCGCCTGGGCGCCAAAGGCCCCAACTTCGCCACCGTCTCCGCCTGCTCCAGCGGCGCCGATGCCATCGGCGTATCCTATGAAATCATCCGCCGTGGCGATGCCCTCGCCATGGTGGCGGGCGGCGCCGAAGCCGCCATCGTCCCCATCAGCATCGCCGGCTTCACCTCCGCCGGCGCCCTCTCCAAGCGCAACGATAGCCCCAAGACCGCCTCCCGCCCCTTCGATGCGGGCCGCGACGGCTTCGTCATGGGCGAAGGCGCCGCCGTGCTCATCCTCGAAGAGCTAGAGTCGGCCCGCGCCCGCGGCGCAACGATTCTCTGCGAAGTCGCCGGCTACGGCGCCACCGCCGACGCCGTCCACATCACCCAGCCCGCCCCCGGCGGCGAAGGCGCCGCACGCGCCATGACCATCGCCATGCGCAAAGCCGGCCTCCTCCCCAAGGACCTCGACTACGTCAACGCCCACGGCACCTCCACCCAGATGAACGACAAGTTCGAGACCATGGCCCTCAAAACCGTCCTCGGCCCCCACGCCTACAAAATCCCCGTCTCCTCCACCAAATCCATGACCGGCCACATGATCGGCGCAGCCGGCGCCATCGAAGCCGTCTTCAGCGTCCTCGCCATCACAGACAGCGTCCTCCCCCCCACCATCAACCTCGAAACCCCCGACCCCGACTGCGACCTCGACTACATCCCCCACATCCCCCGCAAAGGCACCGTCCGCGCCGTCATGTCCAACTCCTTCGGCTTCGGCGGCCACAACTCCTCCCTCCTCTTCCGCGCCCTCCCCTCCTAGCCCGCCCGCCCCGTCATTCTGAGCGCAGCGAAGAATCTTCCCTCCCCTCCCGTCCCTCCTCCGTCATTGTCGAGCCTGCCCCTGCGAAGGTCGAAGACTCGCGATTCCATCGGAGCAGTGGGTGGGAATCCATAGCGTCTGTCCTTATCGCGTATAGTCAAACACACCTGCGCCACGTTGTCATGCTGAGTGCAGCGAAGCATCCATCCCCGTTCCCGTTCGTGGCGAGTTCGCGCGAAGCGCGAGTCTCGGACCACGACCCCAATGCACCCACGCCTGCCCTGCCATTCAGGAGAAAGCGAATGACCTGCCCGCCGCGAAGACCATACCTCGTTGTGGCCTGTGGCCAGGAATACACCAGCGTCCCTGACCGCACTACACCCTCGACAACCTGACGCCCGACGAGTTCACGGCCAAAGTAAGCACCAATTCCGTGCTGGACTCGAGAAATCCTCTTATCAAAACGAGAGTGCAGGTCAACTACAGGGAACAGAGCCAACTCGAGATAGATGCGATTTGGTTCTCTTCCGTGAGATTCGCTGCATTACAACACCGGTCTCCCGCGCCGCCTTCCCCCGCGTGCGCTGACTCGGCACCTTCGTCCCAGATCGCTACCCCCCCTGCTCTTGTGTTCCCGCACCCCCTCGCGCTACCCTTCCCTCGTCCCCAATCCACCAGCGCCGAGGCTCCCGTGCCCCTCCACTCCCGCCCCCGCCGCGCCTGGCGCATCCACCCCCTCGCCCCGCGCGCCTTCTTCGATACCCTCGCCCCCTACCCGCCCCTCGTCGCCCAGGTCCTCTACAACCGCGGCGTCCGCTCTCTCGCCCACGCCGGTTCATTCCTCGATCCCGACCCTCCCGGTGCCGACCACGCCCTCCTCATCCCCGGCGCAGACGCCGCCATCGCCCGCATCGCCCGCGCCGTCCGCGCCCGCGAGACCGTCGCCATCTACGGCGACTTCGACGCCGACGGCATCACCTCCGCCGCCATCCTCACCCTTGCCCTGCGCTCCCTCGGCATCGAGCCGCTCCCCTACATCCCCGAGCGCATCGCCGAAGGCCACGGCCTCAACCCCGACGCCGTGCGCCTCCTTCACTCCCGCGGCGTCTCCCTCATCATCACCGCCGATTGCGGCATCACCAACGCCGCCGAAGCCGCCCTCGCCGCCGACCTCGGCATAGACCTTGTCATCACTGACCATCACACCCCGCCTGCGCATCTGCCGCAAGCCGCCGCCGTCGTCGCCCCCAAGCTCCCCGGCGCAGACGCCGCCCTCGCCCCCCTCGCCTCCTGCGGCGTCGCCTACCTCCTCTGCCAGGCCCTTGCCGTCTCCCTCGCCGCCCCGTTCGATGAATCCCTCCTCGAACTCGTCGCCCTCGGCACCATCGCCGACGTCTCCCCCATCACCGGAGAAAACCGCTCCCTCGTGCAGCAGGGCCTCGCCTCTCTCAACCGCACCCAGCGCCCCGGCATCCGCGCCCTCATGCGTGTCGCCGGCGTCGAGCCGGGCAACGTGGATGCCGAAGCCATCGGCTTCGCCCTCGCACCCCGCATCAACGCCCCCGGGCGCATGGATCACGCCAACCCCGCCTACCTCCTTCTCACCGCGACCACCGATGCCCAGGCCGAACCCCTCGCCCGCGAGCTCGACCAGCGCAACACCGAGCGCCGCGGCGCCACTGAAGCGATCACCACCGCCGTCCGCCAGCGCCTCGCCGAACGCAGCGACCTTCCCCCGCTCCTCTTCCTCGGCGGCGCCGACTTTCCCCCCGGCGTCGTCGGCCTCGCCGCCGGTCGCCTCGCCGATGAGTTCGCCCGTCCCGCCGTCGTCTTTCATCAGGGGCTGGAGGAAAGCCGCGGTAGCTGTCGAAGCATTCCTGATTTCAACATCATTGACGCCCTGCGCTCCTGCGATGGCCTCTTCACCCGCTACGGCGGCCATGCCCAGGCCGCCGGCTTCGTCATCCCCACGTCGCGCCTGCCGGAGCTCGAAGAGCGACTCGTCGCCGTCGCCGTCACGCAACTCGCCGGCCGCGACCTTACCCCCAGCCTGGCGATAGATGCCCAGGTGCGCCTCGAGCGCATCACCGGCGATGTGCTCCGTAGCATGGCCCGCCTCTCGCCGCACGGCCCTGGCAATCCCGTCCCCGCCTTCGTCGCCCGCGCCGCCGAGCTGCGCGACGTGCGCTCCATGGGCGCCGATGGCCGACACCTCCGCATGAACGTCCGCGCCGGCAACGTCACCTGGCCCGCCGTCGCCTTCAACGCCCCTCTCGCCGCTGCCGCCGCCCCCGCCCGCGCTGACATCGTCTTCACCCTTGCCGCAGATCGCTGGAACGGCCGCGACTCCGTCCGTCTCAACATCCTCGACCTCGCCCCGCCCGCAGTCTAGCGGCACGCGCCCTCTCCTCGGGTGTGTCCAGAGAGGGGCGAAGTCCCGTCCGCGCGACTCGCGATTCCATCGGAGCCCATCTTTGGCAAGGGTACAGGCGATGTGCCCCTGTATCCCCTTAGAACGTTTGTGGGTCGGCGGGTGGGAGCAACAAGGTGTGCCATGCATAGGCGGCAGCGCCCTCGCCCCGCCTGTAGTACCATGTGCCCTGCCATCCCACGCGCGCCGCCCGCCTGCGGCGCTGAAAGGACCGCCCCCCCATGAGCAAGCCCTCCCTCGACGATCTCGCCGCCCGCCTCCTGGCGCTGGAAGACGAACGCGGCATCCTCCAGACCCTCAACGATTACTGCCATTTCGTGGACTACCACATGGAGCGCGAATGGGTCGAACTCTTCACCGAAGACGCCGTCTATGACGTGCGCTATCGTCAGAAGGACATGCAGAGCGCCCGCATCGTCGGCCGCGCGGAACTCGCCCGCCGCGTCTCCGGCGCCCGCGGCAAGATGCAAAAGCACCTCATGTCCATGCCCCGCATCGCCATCACCGGCGACAGCGCCCAGGCGGAAAGCTACCTCACCGTCCTCATAGACCGCGCCGGCGTTCCCTGGCTCTGGCGCTTCGGCCGCTTCCGCGACCGCCTTGTCAAGCGCCACGGCCGCTGGCTCTTCCAGGAACGCATCATCGAGGTTGACCTCACCACCAGCGAAGCCTAACCCCTACAGCCCCACCTCACCGATCGTCTCCTCGATATCCTTCGCGTCAGCGAATGGCCCCACCCTGATCGCCCGCGTCACCCCCTGCGCATCCACCACGTACGTAGACGGCAATCCCAGCAGGCGGTATCGGTCGAACACCTTCGTGCCGCGGTCCAGCACCATGGTGAACGTGACCCCCAGTTCAGCGGCGAACGCCGTCACCTGGGCCGGCGACTCATCCACGTCCACCGCCAGCACCACCAGCCTATCGCCCAGTCGCTGGTGCAGGCGCTCTAGCTCCGGCATCTCCGCGCGGCACGGCCCACACCACGTCGCCCAGAAATTGATCAGCACCGGCTTACCTCGCAGCTCCTCCAGCGTCACCGTCTCCCCGCACGTCGTCTCCAGGCCAAAGTTCGGCGCGGCATCACCCGTGCGCGTGCCCGCCGTCGCCGCGCCCGCCGCCGCCGTGTCAATCGCACCCATCGCTAGCCCCGCCGACGCTTCTTTCGTGCGATGCGCCACCCCGTTCGTCGCCGCGCACCCTACCGTGCCCACTGCCGTCGCGGGCTTCCCTGGCTTTTCCCCGCCGCCGCACCCCGCCGCCACTATCGCCAGTGTGACGGCGATCGCGGAGATCTGCGCGACCCATGAAAGCGACAGGCTGCCCTGTTGCCGATATGCTCCTGTTCCTGGGGCAAGCCCAGAAAGCTGCAAGTCCCGTATGAGCGAAGTGAATCGGGAGGGCAAAGCCCCGTTCTGGCAGAGGGCACGGGGGATGTGCCCCCGTCCCTTCACACAACCTTTGCGGGTGGGTGGGGGGGAGCAACGAGGTTTGTGTGTAATGTGCGGCAGCACGGTCAGCCCTCTAAAAATCAACATACGGTAGAAAATTAAAGTAGCGATTCAGCTCCGTCACCGCGTTCCGCAGCACCAACACGCCCACCAGCACCAGCAGCACCCCGCTCGCCACCGTGATCGCAGGCGGGTAGCGATTGATCCTTTTGAACACTGGTGTAATCCGTCCCAGCGCCGCGCCCGCCGCTAAGAACGGCACGCTCAACCCCGCGGTGTAGAACGCCAGCAGCAGCGCCGCCTGCCCCGCTGCCTGCCACCCGCTCGCGTCCGCCCCCGTGTTGGCATACGCCAGCGTCAGGATCGCCCCCAGCACCGGCGTGATGCACGGCGTCCACCCCACGGCGAACGCCGCCCCCACCAGCGACGACCGCCAGTACGCCGGCCTGCCCTGCGCCACCTGCGGGCGACGCTCCCGGTAGTATAACCTGTCCGCCGCTCGCGTCAGTGGCCCCAGGACCGTGCGCGCCACCGGCAAGCGGAACGCCCCCGCCATGTACAGTCCCATCGCGACCAACAGCGCTCCCGCCGCCCGCGCCACTGTCTCCCCGTGCCCTCCCGCCACTCCTCCCAGCACGCCCACCGTTGCCCCCAGCGCCGTGAACACCGCGGCGAAGCCCAGCACAAAGCCCACCGCGTGCAGAAACGTCGTCCGTCCCCCCTGCATCGTCCCGTTCACGACGGATACGCCTGAGAGATGCCCCAGGTAGATCGGCGCCAGCGGCAGCACACACGGCGAGATGAACGACACCACTCCCCCGGCAAACGCCAGCCCCATGCTTCCCGCCGTCAACCCCTCAATCGTCATCGTGCAACCTTTTGCGCGTCACCGGATAGCTGTCGCGCCTCAGACCCCCTCTCCCTTAAGGGAGAGGGTTGGGGTGAGGGCACAAAACAGCCGCGCAACTGATGTTTCAAACTCTCCGAGTTCCTCTGGCGCAATGCCGGCCAGCTCTTTGTAGCCGTAACACATATGTGTACGTCAGTGCGACTGCGGTCAGACTCCTGTACAGGGACATTCCTCGTTCTGCACCAGACCGCAGCCGAGGAATGTGGGCCACACTACTGCAACCCCTTCGCCGCCTCGTGGCACACGATCATTCCTGCCTGCGCCATCTCGCCGATCTGCCCCTCGCTGTATCCCAGTTCCCTCAGCACCGGGCGCGTATGCTCCCCCAAATAGTTCATCGGCCCCGCCGTCCCTGGCGTCTTGGAGAACTGCACCGCCGGCCCGTAGCGCCAGTAGCTCCCTCCCAGCGACGGGTGCGACGTCTCCACCCAGTACCCCGCATCCTTCAGCCACGCCGCCGTGTTGTACAGCTTCCCCATGTCCTGCGGGGACACCGCCACACACGGCGCATCGTGCGACGCCATCCTCGCCTGCCACTCCTCCGCCGTCCTTGCCGTCATCGCCTTGGCCACCGCCTCCACCAGCGCCGCGTCATGCTGTGCCCGCGCCGCCGCCGCATGGAACCGCGCATCCTCCGTCAGTTGCGCCAGCCCCGCTGCGCCCGCGAACGCCCGCCACTCCTGCTCCGTCTCGCACGCCACAAACACCCAGCCGTCCTCTTTGGCGCGATACATCCGGTACAGCGCGCGGACGCCGTTCAGTCCCGCATCGGGCTGCGCGCGCTCTGGTTTTCCCGCGTACCACACCGCATCGTCGGCGTGGGCGTACAGGTTCCCCCCCAGCATGGACAACTCCACATACTGCCCTTCGCCCGTAGTCTCCCGTGCATAGAGCGCCAGCATCACCGCCGCCGTCGTCGCCAGCGCCGTCACAGGGTCGGGGTTCGGCTCGTTGGAACGGCGCAGCATCTCCGCCGTCTTCTCGATCTCCGCGAGCGTCATCGGCTGCTTCGGGTCGGGGTACAGCGGCCCCAATTCCAGGCGCGGCCCGCCGGTGATCGCCCCCGCGATAGGGTGAAACCCGGCGCGCGTCATGTGCGGCCCGTTCGACCCGTACGCACCCGCGTACACATAGATCAGCCGCGGGTTGATCTTCCGCGCCGTCTCATAGCCAATGCCTAGCCGCTCCGGCACGCCGGGGCGATAGTTGTGCAGCAGTATGTCGGCCTTGGCGATCAGCTTGTGCATGATCTCCTGCGCCCGCGGCTCCTTCAAGTCCAGCGCGATCGCCTCCTTGCCCTGCAGCGTCTTTCCCATGCGCGGAAAAGACGTGCGGTACAGGTCGCCCGTGAGTGGCTCGATCTTGATCACCCGCGCGCCCATGTCCGCCAGCAGCGCCGTGGCGAACGGCGTGGCGATATACGATGCCAACTCCAGCACCGTCACCCCTTCCAGCGGGTGGTTTGGCAACTTCCCCTTGCCCCCCTGCGGCATGTGCCGCATCCCCGCCGGCCCTTCCAGCACGGCGCGCGTATGCTCCCCCGCGTTCGGCGCAGGCTTCCCTGGTGTGAGCGGCGTCGCGCTCAGCTTGCCGATCACACCCAATTGCTTCGTCCGTCCCACCCGCGGGTCCTCCCGCTCGATAACATTGCCGTTATGCACCGCCTGATCGTGCAGCAACCCCTCCTGCGTCGTGCGGAACGGTTCCCCCGCAATGTCGTTCTCCATGAAAATCCGCATCCACTCGTCCCGCGTTTTGTGCAGCATCTTCGGCCAGATCATCCGCAGCGCCGCGATCTCGTCCTCCGGGTTCTTGAACGTCGGCATCGTGGCGAAACGCGGGTCGGACAGCATCTCCTCCAGGCCGATCTGGTGCAGGAAGTTCCACAGCAAATTGGGCGTCAGGTTCGCCATTTGCAGCCAGTACCCGTCCTTCGTCCGCACCGTCATATACGGCGGCACCGGCCCCGTGTAGCCGCGACGCACCGGCGTCCCCATGCGCTCCAAGATCTGCCACGCCACGAACTGGTTCAGGTCGTAGCACGTGATCGCTTGCAGCAGGCTCACGTCCACCCGCTGGCCCTCGCCCGTCCGCCTCCGCACCCGCAGCGCCGCCAGCATCCCCTGCACCGCCAGCATCGCCGCCGCGTAGCTTCCCAACGGCTGCGCCGCATACAGCGGCCCGTCCTTCTCCGCCACCCCGTAATACCCATCGAATCGCCCCGATATCGCCTGCACCAGATGCTCGTACCCCTTCAGCTTCGCCCACGGCCCCTTCGCCCCAAACCCGCTGATACCGCAATACACCAGCCCGGGGTTCCCCTTTGCCAGCGCCGCGTATCCCACCCCCAGCCGCTCCGCCACCCCCGGCCGGAACGATTCGATCACCACGTCCGCTGTCGTCGCCAGGGCCTTCCCCTGCGCTGCCCCCTCCGGGGTCTTTAGGTCCAGCACCACGCTCTGCTTGCCGCGATGCCACATCACCCAGGCGTAATGCCGCCGCGTCGGGTCACCGCCGGGACGCTCCACCTTGATCACCTCGGCGCCGGCGTCCGCCAGCACCATCGTCGCCAGCGCGCCGGGGTAGCTCTGCGTGAAATCAATCACGCGCAGGCCGTGGCAAGGGGCAGGCATACGTCCTCCGAAAAAGTATCTCTGCGTGCAAAAACACGCAAGGGAAGAACCCTTGCAGTCTCTATTCTAGAACAAAGAAAGTGGGGAAGGGGACACCCCTGCCCCGCTCGGCTGTCAGACGGCTACTTGCTGCGGTTGACCGCCTCGGTCACAGCCTTCCGCTTCTTGATGCGCCACGTGCCATTGATCTTCACCAGATCGTCGAAGTAATACCCGTACGACCCGATGATCGGCTCGTTTCCCTTATCCTTCAGCGCCACGAAAAAGCTCTCCACGTGCGCCTTGTCGCCCTTGATATCGAACTTGGAGGCGGCGATCAGGTGCTTATCGTACTTCTCCGGCGGATGCTTCTTGGACGCCAGATAAGCAATCAGCTGTTGCGTCCCTTCCTCGCGGTGCATCACCTTCCCCGTAGTGTCGCCCACCTCGAATATGCCGTCGGGCGTGAAGACCTCGTTGGCGTAGGAGTCCAGCAGCCCGTAGTCCATGGCGTGGCTGTACTTGGAGAAGGTCTCCTGGATGGCCTTCTCCGCCTCCAGAGCCTCCAGGCGCTCCATGATCTGCTGCAAGTTCACCGCCGTCTGGGTCATAATCGCTCCTCTCCCTCGTAGGACTGGGTATCTCTGGGAAACGGCGTGAGGCTAGCACGCCCGCCACGCAGCGTCAATGACTTTCCTATCGCACAGCGGGTCAACTCCGCTCATCCTGTCCGGTCTGACCGGACTCCGTATCCTCGGAGAGCCGTGAGCCTGCCCTGAACGAAGCCGCAGGGAAGGAAGGAATTGGCCTACTGTCTCCTATCGCGTTACAGAAGCAACGTGCCTGCGGTGCTATGATGGGGGCATGATTCATCCCGCATCCGTTTCCCATCTCCTCGCCGTCCGCCGCAGGCGGACCATCGCCCCCCAGGGCCGTCCCCGCGCCGCCGTCCTCCTCGCCCTCTACGGCCCTGACGCCGATCCCCGCCTGCTCTACACCGTCCGCTCCTTCCAGGTGGAGCACCATAAGGGTGAAATCTCCTTCCCCGGCGGCGCCATTGACCCCGGCGACACCACCGTCGAGGACGCCGCCCTCCGCGAGGCATTCGAAGAGATCGGCCTCGCCCAGCAGGACGTCTCCGTCCTCGGCCAGCTCGACGATATCGTCACCATCTCCAACTTTGTCGTCACCCCCGTCGTCGGCCGTCTTGCCCGCCATCCCTACGATTTCACCCTCCACACCCGCGAGGTCGCCCGTTTGCTAGAGGTACCCCTCTCCCACCTGCTCGATCCCGCCAGCGTGCAGTCCCAGGCGCTCGGCCCCGAAAAACGCATCTTCCCCCGCTTCACCTTCGGCGCCGACGTCATCTGGGGCGCCACCGCGCGCATCACCCACGATTTTCTCGACATGTTGCGCCAGCAGCTCGCCCCCGCCGTTATTCCTGCCACCGCACCGGCGCACGACCACAGCAATCGCTAGCGATTGCTGGGCCGCTCCCGCCCCCTTGATGGGGGAGGGTTGGGGTGGGGGTGAATCCGACTCTGCTCAACGGCATTTTCTCAAATCACCTAACGCGTGCGGCCCATGCTGACCCTCGTCCTCCTCGTCCTCGCCGCTGTCGCCGCCTGCCTCCTCGCCTACGCATCCCTCCTCGAGCCTCGCTGGCTCCGCGTCCGCCGCCGCGTCCTGCGCCTCTCCTCCTGGCCCGCCTCGCTCGATGGTTTTACCCTGCTCCATATCTCCGATTTCCATCTCCGCAAGCGCCCTGGCCTAGAGGACCGTTTCCTCCGGCGCGCCGCCACGCTCACCGCCGATCTCACCGTCATCACCGGCGATTTCCTCTCCGGCCCCAGCGCCATCCCCCGCCTGCGCGAGGCCCTCGCCCCCCTCGCCGGGCGCACCGTCTACGCCGTCCCCGGCAACCACGAGCACTACGAATACCCCTGGGGCATCCATCGCCGCGCTAACTTCACCGCCAAGCGCCTCATGGACACCGCCGCTATCATGTCCGCGCTGGAGTCGGCCGGCGTCTGCGTCCTGCGCAACCGCTGCGTTCAGGTAGGCGGTGGCGACGCGTCCTTCACCCTCGCCGGCGTGGACGATATGTTCGCCCGCCGCGACGATCTCCCCGCCGCCCTGCGCGATGCGCCGTCAGGCAACGCGCTCGTCCTGCTCTGCCACTCCCCGGACGTCCTTGCCGATGCCGCCGCGCGCGGCATCCCCCTCGTCCTCAGCGGCCACACCCACGGCGGTCAAGTGCGCATCCCTGGCCTCGGCGCCCCCTTCACCGCCACACGCTACCCCTTGCCCCGCGCCTGCGGTATCCTCCAGCGCGACGCAACCCTCATGCACATCAGCCCCGGCCTCGGCACCACCACCGTCCCCTTCCGCTTCCGCGTCCGCCCTGAAGTCACCCTTCTCGAGCTGCGCCGCGCCTAGCAAATCAGGGTCGTGCCGGCGCGCTCCCTCGCCTCTTGGGGTATGGCCAGAAAGGGGCGATGCCCCTTTCTGGCCAGGGTACAGGTCCCGACGGGCAGTTCGCCCGGCGCGACTCGCGATTCCATCGGAGGGATGTGCCCCTGTCCTTCCTCAAGACATATGTGGGTGGGATCAACGACGCTTGCCAACGTTGAGCGGCAGCGCACCGCGCCCAAGTCTACCCCTTCTTCACCCCCATCATCGCCGCCAGCCCCTCCGCGGAAAAATCCTTCGACCGCGTGTATTCGATAATCGTGCGCTCCCGTTCCTCCACCCGTCGCACCGCCTCCGCCACCTCCCCCGCGATCCCCAGCGGCACCTGCACCACGCCGTGCTGGTCCCCGTGCAGCAAGTCCCCTGGCCGCACCAAGAGGCCGCCTACCTCCACCGGCACGCCCACGTCCACCACATGAATGTACGCGTGCGAAACGCACACCTTCGCCGCAAAGAAGTGAAACCCCAGCGCCCGCACCTCATCCAGGTCCCGCACCGCCCCATCCGTCACCGTCCCCACGCATCCCAGCCGCGTATAAATATTTCCCGTCACTTCTCCCCAGAACGCCCCCCGCACCCGCTCCTCGTCCATATCGTGCAGTACCACCACCCGCGGCGCAGGCATGCTCTCGATGTGCTTCCACAAATCCAGCACGCTCACCCGCGCCTGCTCCGGCGGCGGCACCCGCGACGACACCACCGCGGTGCAGGCATACCCCACCATCGGCGGCAGGCTGGGGAACAGACAGCGCACCTCTGGGCCAACGTAGCCCTCGCTCCGCGGCCGCACGTTCAACGTCTCGATCGCATTCGCCACTGACGCGCTGCTGCATCCCCGCAGCGCCGCAATCTGTGAATCACTCAAACCATGCGTTTGTTTCATGCGTTCCTCCTCCTGAGGCATGGCCGGAAAGGGGCGACGCCCCTTTCCGGCGGAGGTGTGGGGGATGTGCCCCTGCTATCCCTCATAACGTTCGTGGGCGGCTGGGTGGGGACAACCAGGCTTGCCCGGAAAACGCAGGCGTGGCCCCTCCCTCCCCGTCCAGACAACCGCGCGCCCCCTATGCTACCATCGTTAGGTTTGCGCCACGCCCTAAGGCGTTGGCCCCCACACTCCCAGGAGGCACCATGAACGAAGGCCCCATCGCAGTCGTCGGCACCGGCACCATGGGCGCAGGCATCGCCCAGGTCATCGCCCAGTCCGGCAAGGCCGTCCTGCTCTACGATCAGTCCGCAGACGCCGTCAACAAGGCCCTTGCAGGCACTCGCAACCGCATCCAGCGCCTCCTTGAGCGCAAGCGCATCACCCAGGAACAGCACGATTCCATTCTCGCCAACCTCAAGGTCGTCTCCGACCTGGACGACCTCAAGCCCGCCACCTTCCTCATCGAAGCCATCTTCGAGTCCTACCCCGCCAAGGAAGTCCTCTTCAAGCAGCTCGATAAGATCGTCTCCCCTGACGCCATCCTCGCCTCCAACACCTCCACCATCCCCATCACCAAGCTCGCCGCCCTCGTTAGCAACCAGGGCCGCTTCGTCGGCACACACTTCTTCAACCCCGCGCCGGTGATGAAGCTCGTGGAGGTCATCCGTGGCCTCAACACCACCCAGGCCACCATGGATCGCGCCATTGCCCTCATGAAGTCCATAGACAAGACCCCCGTCACCGTGGTGGACGCCCCCGGCTTCATCGTCAACCGCATCCTCGCCCCCATGCTCAACGAGGCTTGCTTCATCCTCCAGGAAGGCATTGCCTCCAAGGAAGACATTGACATGGCCATGAAGCTCGGCACCAACCACCCCATGGGGCCGCTGGAGCTTGCCGACCTTGTCGGCCTGGACATCGCCCTGCACACCCAGGAGATCCTCTTCGAAGAGTTTGGCGACTCCAAATACCGGCCCGCGCCGCTGCTCAAAAAAATGGTCGCCGCCGGCCTCCTCGGCCGCAAATCCGGCAAGGGCTTCTACGACTACTCCACCGGTGAGAAAAAGTAGCGGCGTAGCGCATATCGTCATTGCGAGCGAGTCCGCGAGCGTGGCAATCTGGCGGGGCGGCCTTTCCTACCCCTTCCCCCTCGATGGGGGAAGGTTGGGATGGGGGTGTACGTTACCCCCTATCTCTTATGAAACAGCGGCACAATCTCCCGCGCCAGCCGCTCCGTCTGCCCCAGCGTCTCCTCCGGCGCGCAGCACGCCCGCATCACGAACTTGCTCGACCCCTGCGCCACGAACGACTCGATCGCCGTCGCAATATCCTCCGCCGTCCCGAACGCCCCGATCTCCTCCGGCCGCAGCTCCGGCCTCGTGCGGAACGCATACTGCGCCCCAGCCTTCAGCGCCTCCGCCTTACTCGCCCCGAAGCAATAGCCAATGATCGCCCCGTAATGGTCCTCCGGCACCGACCGTCCCGACTCCGCCGCGTGCCGCCGTATCGAAGCGATCCCCTCCCCCACCTCCGCCGGCGTCATAGATGACGGCAGCCAGCCGTCGCCCAATCGCCCCACGCGACGGAACGCCGCCTCCGTCCTCCCCCCGATCCATATCGGCGGGCACGGCTTCTGCGCCGGCCTCGGCGAAAGCGTCACCTCCGTCGTCTGATAATACTTCCCCCGGTGCGTCACCTTCTCCTCCGTCCACAGCCGCCGCATCAGCACCAGCATCTCATCGGTGCGACCCGCCCGCTCCTTGAATGGCACACCGCACGCCTCAAACTCCGCTGGGCTGTCCGTGCCGATCCCCACCGCCGGCAGCATCCGCCCCCCCGAAATAAAATCAATCGTCGCGATCTCCTTCGCCAGCACCGTCGGGTTCCGCAGCGGCAGCGCCAGCACGCTATTCCCGAACTTCATCCGCTTCGTCCGTCCCGCCATCGCCGCCAGCACGCTCATGCTCTCCAGCGTCATCCCCGGCGACACCACCCGGTCCGACATCCAGATCGAATCAATCCCCTGCGCCTCGCACACATCAACGAACTCCCACAAGTACCGCGCCTCCCGCGTAGGGAACGGCCACCCCAGGAACCCCGTCCCGATGCGTATCTTCATAGGGGCCTCCAGCCTTATGCGAAAGCTACGCCGCGCCTCTGCCATCCACTTCCCATCCGCTCCCCCTTGATGGGAGAGGGCCAGGGCGGGGGTGACGTCCCCTCTGCCAGGCGCAGCCGCGAATCGCCGTTAGTCTACTCCATGGGCGCTGGGCAAACAAAAAGGGCGGCACATCTGCCGCCCGCATATCCCCTCCCCTGTCTGGTCTGCGGGGGAGGGCCAGGATGGGGGTCATACCCCCGTTACTACGCGATGCTCCTCGGCATCGGCTTCTCCCCCAGCAGAACCTCCATCGGCACCACCTTCACCCGGTGGCTCGAATTCGTCCGCTTCTTGGAAATCCCGTGCCGCACGGAACCCCGCGACTTCTTCACACCCTTCATCTGTGCCTTATGCGCCATGGGAAAATCCTCCGCTCAATCTAGGGGGACGCACTCCAGTATATCTGATGCGCCTACCGTCCTTCAAGCGCCGGCTCCCCCTATCCCATCCCGCCCCGCAGCTGTCGTCCCCCCAGCAGATGCATATGCAGGTGCGCCACCGTCTGCCCGCCATGCTCGCCCTGATTCACCACCAGCCGGTACCCCGACTCCGCCACGCCCTCGCGCCGCGCCACCCGCTGCGCCATCAGCGCCATCCGCCCCAGCACATGCGCATCCCCCTCCGTGAGCGCCGCCACACTCTCGATATGCTTCACCGGCATCACCAGCACATGCACCGGCGCCTGAGGGTGAATATCCCGCAGCGCCACCACCTCCTCATCCATCTCAAGGATCTCCCCCTTGACCTCTCCCGACGCAATCTTGCAAAAAATGCACGTCTCGCTCATGGCGCCTTCCCTTCCTCCATCATTCTCCCTTCCTGGGAGGCCGGTCCGATCGGCCTGGCGCAGGGCCTGCCCTGGCGAAGGCCATGCGCCGGAATCCATGCTGTCATCGTCCTGCCCCCAGGAGGCCGATTCCATCGGCCCGAGCACCCCTTCGCCCGTGGCAACCTGGTGGGGAGGGCCATTGCCATTTCCCCGTAGCAGGGCGGTTCTTAGAACCGCCCTGCACATGCCCATCCCCCCGCCAACTTCCCCTTGACTCCTCCCCTTCCTTCGCGTACGCTACATATATGAACATCTGTTCTAGCCCGCGATGGCGTGCGCTGCCCCAGAGATCGCCGCCGCCAACACGCGAGACCGGCGTATCGAGGAGGCCCGTCAGGGACGGTATTCCCCTGCGCAGGCTTAAAAAGAGAGCGGCCCTCTGCGCTCCTCATCTGGTGCTGGGCCTTGCCCCACACTCCCTTGCAGCGCCGGGAGGGCCACCAATCCACCTGACGGTGCGTGACGCAACGCCCCGCAGGCATCCCCGGCCCGCTTCGGTAGGCGATCTCCCTGCCTTCCCACCCTGACCCCGGCGACTTCCAGCCGTCCACTCCCAGGCGAGCGCAGACCTGGGCCGGGCCACGCGGAACCACTGGCGCGATCAGCCAAGCGTACCTTAACAACTGCACAGCCAACCGTCCAGCGCCGCGCCTCCCCCTGCCGCCGGCACCCCTCGGCGCTGATGAGCGTCCCTGCCCGCCTCAGGCGAGCGGGCGGGGAACAACGACACTTGCCACCGAGAAGCGGCAGCATCCCCTCCTGGGGTGTGTCCAACGGCGAGGGGTGAAGCATTGTTTGAGAATGCTTCACCCCTCGTTCTCACACCCCCAAATGCTGCGCCACCAACTCCCGGTGATAATCCCCATCGCCGAACGCCAGCTCCGCCGCCTTCGCCCGACGGAAATACAGTTGCATATCGTGCTCCTTCGTGAAGCCGATGCCCCCATGCACCTGGTGTCCCAGCGCACACACACGCCGGTACGCATCGGACACCCACGCCTTCGCCATGGACACTTCCTTCGCCGCCTCCAACCCCTCGCTCACCCGCCAGATCGCCTCATACGCGATATACCGCGACCCATCCACGTCCGTCACCATATTCGCGCAGTGGTGCTGAATCGCCTGGAACGACCCAATCGGCCGCCCGAACTGCACCCGCTGTTTGGCGTACTCCACCGTCATATCCAGCACCTTCTGCGCCCCGCCCACCATCTCTGCGCACTTGCCCGCCGCGCCCCACAGCGCGATCTTCTCCACCACCTTCCACCCCTCGTTCGGCGTGCCCAGCACATGCGCCGCCGGCACACTCACATCCTTGAACGTAATCTCACTCTGGTGGTCTGACGCGATCGTCTTCAGCGGTGTATAGCTGATCCCCTTGCTCTTCGCGTCCACCAGCAGCAGCGTGATCCCATCCTTCCCCGTGCCCGCCTTCGACCGCGCCACCACCAGCAAATAGTCCGCCACGCTGGCCGAAGGGATAAACAGCTTCGTCCCGTTCAGCACATACGCCGCGCCCTTCAGCTCCGCCTTCAGCTCCACGCCGGAGGCCTCCCACGTCGCGCTCGGCTCCGTCTGCGCGTACACCACGATCTCGTTCCCCGCGGCTATCTTGCCTAGGTGCTCCTTCTTCTGCGCCTCCGTGCCGAATTCCAGGATCGGCAGCCCCGCCAGCACCACGCTGGAGAAGAACGGCCCCGGCACCAGCGCGCGTCCCTGCTCTTCCAGCAGCACCGCCAGGTCCAGGAAGCTGAACCCCGACCCGCCGTACTTCTCGGGGAACACCAGTCCCAGCCAGCCCAGGTCGGCCATCTTCTTCCACAGCTCGGGAGAATACCCCTTGGCATCCTCCTCCATCTCCCGCACCAGGCTCTTGGGGCATTCCTTCTCCAGAAAGTCCCGCGCCGAAGTCTGGATCATCTGCTGTTCTTGGCTCAATCCCAGGTCCATGGTTCCTCCTAGAAATCCCGCTACCTGGGCAGTCCCAGGCCGCGGTTGGCGATGACGTTGCGCTGGATCTCGCTCGTCCCCCCGGCGATCTGCATCCCAACGGAGAAGTAGTATATACGGTTGAGGCGTCCCATCAAAGGGGCGTGCCGCCACTTGTCCTCTACCTGTCCGTCCTGCCCCGCGATCTGCATCGCCGTCACCGCCGGCCGGCGGAACGCCTCTGTCGAAAACACCTTGTTTGCCATGAAACGCAGGTGCACGCTGCCGTCGCCTGCCTGCCGCTGCGCAAGAGAAAACTACGCCAGCGATACCGCCAGGCACGTCACCGTCCGCACGATCCCCGGCACCACGTGCACCCGGCTCGTCACCACATCGCCCACGGAGTTCAGGTCCTGCGCCTCCACCACCGCAATGATGTCGTACGGGCCGGTCACCGCGTCCACGGAAATCACCTCGCGGACGCCCTTCAGCGCCGCCACCACTTCCTTCGTCCTGCCCACAGATGTTTCGATCAGCACAAAGGAACGGGTAGCCATAGCGTGCTCCTTGCGGCCCACATCCGGGCGCATCCTTGAGTTTCCAGGAAGCCCAGGTATTCTACGGTGCGCCTTCTGCCGCGTCAACAGAAGCGCCAGCCGTTCATTGCCCTGCCATTGCCACAACCGCTACGATGGATGCTGCGAATGGTCGCACGGAAGGAGTCCTGCCCCATGCCTCCTCGCGCCGCCAAGACCGCTGCACTGCCGCTCGCCACGCTCACCAAGGCGTTCGAGTTCTCCGCCTCGCACCGCTACCATCGTCCCCAGTGGTCTGACGAGGAAAACCGCCGCGTCTTCGGCGCCTGCGCCAACCCCAACGGCCACGGCCACAACTACATGCTGGAAGTCACCCTCACCGGCCCCATTGACCCCGTCACCGGCATGATCATCAACCTGGTGGACGTCAAGGCCGTCGTGGAGCAGGTGTTGGAAGAGTTCGACCACAAGCATCTCAACAAGGATACGCCCTACTTCCGCGATCGCATCCCCACCACGGAAAACCTCGCCATCACCCTGTGGGAGCGCATCGCCCCGCAGTTGCCTCCTGGCCCCATCCTCCACAACCTCCGCCTCCACGAAGACGAAGACCTCTACGCCGACTACCGTGGAGGCGCTTGAGCATGACCACCCCATCGCCTGCCATCGCCTACGTCTCCCGCCGCTACCGCTTCGCCGCCTCCCATCGTCTCTACGCCGCCGAGCTGTCTGACGCCCAGAACCGCGCCATCTACGGCAAGTGCGCCGGCGATAACGGCCACGGCCACAACTATCAGATCGTCGTCACCGTCGCCGGGCCTGTCGACCCCCTCACCGGCATGGTCATCAACCTCGACGCTCTCGATGCCCTCGTCCGCGACCGCATCCTCCGCCGCTACGACCATCGCTACCTAAATCTGGACGTTGAGGATTACGTTGACCTTGTCCCCACCGGTGAGAACATCGTCCGGCATATCTGGTCCCTCCTGCGCGATGCCCTCCCTGCGGGCCGCTTGAGCAAGGTGCGCCTTGTAGAGACCCGCGACAACTCCTTCGAATACCAGGGCGAGGCTGCCTGACGTGGCCCCGCTTACCGGTAAACGCTGCCTTATCACCGGCGCCTCCAGCGGCATCGGCCTCGCCATCGCCCAGTGCCTGGCCCAAGACGGCGCGCGACTCGCTCTCGTCTCCCGCTCTAAGGAACGCCTCGCTGCCGCCGTCGCTACCCTGCCTCCCGCCGCCCCTCCCCCGCTCACCCTCGCCGGCGATGTCACCCGCGCCGCTGATGTGGATCGCGTCGTGGCCAAGGCCCTCGAAGCGTGGGGTGGCATAGACGTCCTGGTGAACGCCGCCGGCGCCGCCGTCTTCCTCCCCGTCGGCGAGATGGCCGAGGCGCAATGGGATCAGGTGCTGGACGCCAACCTCAAAGCCGTCTTCCTCATGTGCCGCCGCCTCGTGCCCCCCATGCTCGCGGCGGGCAGCGGCGACATCGTCAACATCGGATCCGTTGCCGCGCACCAGGGGTTCGAAAACAGCACCGCCTACTGCGCCTCCAAGCATGGGCTGCTCGGCTTCTCCCGTGCGCTCGCGCTGGAGGTGCGGAAGAAGGGGCTGCGCGTCATCACCGTCTCGCCGGGGTCAGTGAACACCCCGCTGTGGGACACCACCGGCTGGAGCCCCGACCGCTCCAAGATGCTCCAGGCCGGCGACGTTGCCGAGGCCGTTGCCGCCGCCCTCTCCCTGCCCGGTCGCGCCACCGTGGATGAGCTCATCGTCATGCCCAAGGACGGCGTGCTCTAGCCCTTCCTCGGATTCCTTTATCACGGCATGAGCACTGCCATGCCGGCGTCCAACATTTGGTGTCTTGATGGAGGAGTGCAGAGGAGGCCGTGCCTCCTCTGACGGGGATGACAAAGGGTGTCCCCTTGTTTCTTCCTCATGACATGTGTGGGTGGGCGGGTGGGAGCAACGAGGTTTGTGCGAGTAGCGCGGCAGCTGTCTTCTGCGCATCGTATTGGCCCCGAAGGCGCTCATCGCTGAAAAGTGCGCTGCGTTGTGATGGGGCGTGCGCTAGTACCCCATCTCCTCGATCTCCGCATCATCCCAGCCAAAATGGTGGGCCAGCTCGTGCACCACCGTCGCCCGCACCTCATGCGCCAGTTCATCCGCCGTAGCGCACGCCGCCTCCAGCGGCCCCTGAAAAATCGTGATCCTGTCCGGCAGCGCCATGTGATACCCGCTCCCCCGCTCCGACTGAGGCACTCCCTCGTACAGCCCGAACAGATCGTGCTTGCTGTCCATTCCTTGATCCCGCAGTTGCTCGCCGCTGGGCCACCCCTCCACCAGTACCGTCACGTTGTCCAGCATTTCCATCACCTGTGGCGGCAGGCCGTCCAGCGCATCCGACACCAGCCCCTCGAACTTTTCCCGATTCATAGCATGTCCACCACCAGCGTTGACCAGCCGAAGTCCTTCGCCCCATATCCCTCGCCCGTATGCGGATTGTAGAACTCGCGGAAGCCTGATTGCAGCACCAGCGCCGCCGACCGCTCCGCGATCCGGTCCGCGATCTCGTCGAAGCCGTGCAATCGCAGCCCCTGCCACAGCAGCCAGTTCATATTGATCCACGCCGGCCCCCGCCAGATGAGGAACTGCGCGCTGGGCCGGAACTCCCGCTCGCTCGCCGCCACCGACGGCGCGGGATACTCCAGCCAGAACTCCTGAGCGTTTGTCACATGCCGTTCCACGATCTCTGTCGCCCGCGTCTTGTCCAGCGTCCCCAGCAGCAGCGGCATCAGCGACGATATCGTCATCACCCGCAGCGGTCGTTCACTCTTGCCCGACAGTCCCCAAAATGCACCCGCCTTGGCGTCGTAGCACTTCGCCAGCACCGCTCCCTCCGTCCGTCCCGCCATCCGCGTGAACGACTCGCCCGACGCCTCATCGCCGGCGTGCCTGCACAGGCGGGCCACCGCCCGCAGTCCTTGCGCGTACACGCAGTTCACCAGCACGTCCTCCACGTTGAACTTGTCCCGCCGGAATATCGTATCCAGGTTGTAATTGCGCCCCATCACCAGGTTCCCCAGGTCCAGCAGCCGGTCCCGCAGTTGCAGCTCCAACCGGGAAGGACGCTTCGCCCCCAGCGCGGCATCGTACGCCGGCAAATGGTCCATCCCCGTCTCATACGGGCTGATCACGGAAATCAACCCATCGGCGTCCGGGTCCCTGCGATCGTGCAGCCACAGATAATAGCGTTTCACCCCAGGCAGCACGGCATCGAGGAACTCCTTGTCCCCCGTCCGCTCGTACACCCGCAGTGCCGCCTGCCCCAGCACCGGCGGCTGCATCAGCGCCGACCCGCGTGGCCGCAACGAGAGCTTGCTTTGCAGGTATGACGGCGCATAGGCGTTGAGCCGCGCTCCCCAGTGCACGATGTGCGGGATGAACCCGTCGGCGTGCTGCGCTTGCAGCAGCGTCCGAAGCTCGCCCTTTGCCATTGCCGCATCCAGGTGACATAGCGCCACGGCATGAAAGCACGAGTCCCAAAACCACTGCCAGGGATAGTCCCCCCGCGCCGGACATACATAGGCGTAGTCCGTTTTGAAGCGATTATCGTGACCCCGCTTCACGTTTCCCGCCAGCACCCGCCGCGCGCCCTCGCGAATCGCCTCCGCGTCGGCTCTGCTGATAGCGCCAGGCATGGGATGGCGGCGCCCGCTCCCTACTTCTTCTTCGCTGCCTTGAACACCGCATCGGAAGGGTAGGCATTCACGCAGCGCACCACCTTGGGGTTACGCGTATACTTCCCCTTCGTCGCCGCCGCGAACCGCGCGAAGTGCGGCGTCTTCAGGTGCCCCTGGAACGCCGCATCGTCGTCATAGACCTCGATCAGGATCAGCTCGTTGGGCGACTCCACGTCGTAGAACACCTCGAACCGTCGGCACCCCGGCTCATCCTTCACCGAATGAGTCGCATCGTCGCGGCACACCTCCAGGAGCGCTTGCAGGTGCTGAGGCTTGGGGTACAGCGTCGCGATAATCGTCAGCATAGCGTCCTCCCTGGGCGTTGCGCCCTACCGCGCCGGCCTCGCCGCCTTCCGGCCCTGCCCGCGCCGCTCATTCTTTCCGCCAAGGCTGCGCTGCTCTATGGCGATCACCTTATCCAGCCGCCGCCGGTATTTGCCCTCGTCGCGGAAAGTCGCGCTGAGGAACCCTCGCACGATCTCCTCCGCCAGCGCGATTCCGATAATGCGGCCTCCCAGGCACAGCACGTTCATATCGTCGTGCTCCACCCCCTGGTGCGCCGAGTAGGTGTCATGGCACATCGCCGCGCGCACGCCGGGCACCTTGTTCGCCGTCACGCTTGCGCCCACCCCGCTGCCGCACACGATGATCCCCCGCTCCGCTTGGCCTGACGCCACCTCGTCCGCCACCGCCGCCGCGAAATCGGGGTAATCGTCCTGCGTGTCGTAAGAGTGCGCGCCCACATCGTGCACCGCATGCCCCAGCGACACGGCGTACTCCGCCATAGCGCCCTTCAGTTCCAGGCCCGCGTGGTCTCCGCCGATGGCGATGCGCATTCTTCCCCCGCTCCCGTTCGCCGCGCTTCCGGCGTGACACGGAGATACTACCTGGGTTGCGAAACAGAGGCAAGCGCTGGCGCGCATAACTGGCAGGCCCACAAATCACCGCCGCGGGGTGGTGTCGCGGCAAGGGGCGGGCAGCGGCGGCGGCAGGCGAGTATACTGCCTGTGTTTGTGTCGGCAATCCGTAGCTGAGCTTTCTTATTGACCACAGCAACCACCACCGCCTCTCACGGCGGGTCACCGCAACGGTCCGTGAACAAATCGTTCCTCGGCGCAGTGGCATTGGGAACGATGCTGGCGCCTCTGAACGCCACCATGGTGGCGGTGGTTCTTTCCGATATAGCCGCCGACTTCGGCTTAGAGCTGCGCGCCGTGAGTTGGGTGCTCATCGGCTACCTCATCGTCATGGCGGTGATGCAGCCAATCGCCGGCAGGCTTGGCGATATGTTTGGCCGGCGAAACCTCTTCCTTTGGGCGATTGCCGGTTTTGCCCTCTCCTCAATTGGCGCCGCCTTGTCGCCCAACTTGGGCGTGCTGCTGGGGATGCGCGTATGCATGGCGGTCACCGGCGCGGTGGCCATCCCCAACGGCATCGCGCAGCTGCGGGAGCATGCGCCGGACCGGAATCGCGCCGCGGTATTCGGTGTCATCGGGTCGGCGGCGGGCCTGGCGGTATTTCTTGGGCCGTTGCTGGGTGGCGTCATGAACGACGCCGCAGGGTGGCGGTCTATTTTCTGGCTGAACCTCCCCATGACGGCGGCGGCGTTCTACCTGGCCTATCGCGCCTTTCCACATCGGGCGCGTCAGCCGGTGCTGAGCTTTGACCTGCCTGGCGCGGTGCTGCTCACCGGCACGCTGAGCTGCTTTGCGCTGATGGCCTACACCATCGGCGCCGGCAGCGCAGTCATACCCAGCGTCTTGGGCATTGCCGCCGCGGCGTTTGCGGCGCTATTCGTGTGGAATGAATTGCGGACGCCGGAATCGCTTATCAAGATGCGACTGCTGACTATCAGGAGCTACGCCGCATCGCTGGAGATCGTGATGGTCTCCAATGCGATGAACTTTGGCATCCTGTTTGCCGTCCCGCTGTTCATCAAAGAGGTCAGAGGACTTGACGCAAGAGACGCGGGGTATGTGCTTTCGGCGTTGGCCATACCCGTGGTGCTGATCCCGCCGTTCTCCGGACGCCTTGCGGACAAATGGGGTCGCCGCAGGCCTGCTTTTCTTGGCGGCCTGCTGATGGTGTGCGGCGTCGCCCCCATGATGTTCCTCCAGGCAAGCTGGAGTCCGTGGCTCGTAGCGTTCCTGCTGTTGTTCGTGGGCGCTGGGTCTGCAATGCAGCAGCCGGCGGTGCAGACATCTTCCGTGGACTCCGTGCGTCCTCAGGACGCGGGCATGGCCAGCGGCGTATTTTCTACAGGCCGCTACATTGGTACGATTCTTGGCACGGCGGTGGCTGCCGCAATCCTGGGTTCTAGCGATGCCACTCTTGTGCATGTGACACCGGGCAGGCTAGGTGCAGTATTCATGTTCTCTACTGCGCTCGCAGTTGCCAGCACGCTGGGCTGCCTGGGACTGCGCGGGCGCGGGCAGATGATGCGCGTAGAATCGCTGGACTCGGCGAAGGGGCCTGCGCCCGCTCTCACACCCTCGCGGTTAGACCGGCAGTGAACTGCGGCGCCTAACGCCCCCGCTTCGGCAGCTCCACCGTCGTTGTGCCCGAGGTCGTCACCTCGCCGGTGTGCTTCTCGATCCACACCTTGCACGTCACCAGCCCGCGTCCCGTCGCGCCGACCTGTTTCTCCGTCACCTTGCCCTTGACTGTCAGGTGGTCCCCCTGGATGGACATCGCCCGGTTGCGATACTCGATCTTCTTCAGCTTCCCCGTCGCGCCGATCCAATCCGTCATCAGCTCTGCCAGCCAGGCCCCCTGCAGGTGCCCGTGCACCAGCATGCCCGGCAGCTTCTCCTGTTGCACCGCGTAAGGAATATCCCAATGCGTGCGGTGCGTATCCCACGTGATAGCACTGAACATGAACAGCTCCACCTCGTTGGGATGCTTCTCTATCTGGGGCGCCGCCATGCCCACCTGGACGTCCTCGAAATACAACGTCGAAATCTTGGGGCGCGTTGTCATGGCATCCTCACTTGTGACGGATCATGGTCGATGTCTCCGTCTGCACGACCTCGCCACTCTGGTTGGTGTAAGTGAACTCGCTCACGATAAAGATCATCGGCCCCAATCGCCCCTGCTTTTCGAAGATATTGGCGATACGCTCCTGGATGGCGATGACGTCGCCGGGACGTATCGGCTCCCCATAGGTGTACTCCCTGCCCACGGCGATGGCCCCCGGCATGCCCCGCACCGGCACTTCCATCCGCAGGCCCATCTTTTTGCCCAGCCCGCTTGCCTCCAGGTCTTCGATGTCCTCTTCCTCGATCGCCAGCGCGCAGGTGAAAAACGGCGGCGCGATGATCCCCCCGTATGGCGTCTGTTTCGCATACGCGTCGTCCCGGTACAGCGGGTTCGTATCGCCGGTAGACACGGCGAAACGCAGAATATCGCGGCGCGAAACCTCCACATGGCGCACCGGCCCCTTGCGTCCGATGTACGCCTTCACCTCCGGCGTCAGCTTGCTCTCTTCCGGCATGCGCACACTCCTTAGCGTATTGGGCAGCGATACTGCGCAGTCACTTATAGCCGCTGTACTGCTCCGGCGTCAACCCGTACTGTGTTTTGGGCGCATACCTGCACCCTGCCGCGTGCGCGCCTTGTTCGGCGCGGGCGCTGGCACAGGTACAGTGGACTCAGCATCTCCCGGCGTCATCACCAGGCTCCCATCGCCACCTTGCTCTACCACTACCGCATGCCAAATTGGTTTGATCGTGTGACAGGCCGCTCTTGCCGCAAGGCGGACGCTGCCCCCTTTCACCTCCTCGGCTCGCTCACCGATGCCCTGGCTGAGTGCGTGATAGGCATTCGCCTGGATGGGACGGTCGGGCTGTGGAATCCCGGTGCACACCGCCTGACCGGATACATCCCTCGCGATGTGCTCGCTCGCCCCATGGAGGACATTTTCGCGGCTGCCCATCGCCAGGAGATTGGCGGGCTGCTGCTCTAGGTCATGCGTCGCGGGCATTCCGCCTTTTGGTCTGGCCCAGTGTTGTTGCCCCATGGCGGCACGTTGCGCGTGGGTATGACCATCACCCCGCTCTACGCTTCCGCTGACCGCATCGCCGGCGCTGTCGGCGTGCTCCGCGTGCCAGAAGAACAGGCGCCGGGCACTGCCGCGACCGGGCGCTCGAGCCTTCTCTATGACGTACAGCACGCGCTCCAGGAAGAGCGATCCATCCAGCAGCGCGCCAAGCGCTAGACGCTGCCCTGGAGGGGCCCGCCCTGCACCGCTAGGATGCGCCGCACCCCGCCGGCCGCGATCCCCGCTGGCGTCCCAAGCCGGAGCAGGCCAGCTTCAGCGCCGTTGATGTCCCCTGGAGCGCCACCGGCTTCTTCCTCAACTAACGCTCCAACTCCGAGTATCCTCCTGGCGTTGTCTTGGTATAGTATTGGCCCACTCGCCGTTCCAGGAGGCTCACATGAAGTTTGGACTTTCCGCCGGTCTCGGCATCTTCGCCGGCAATCCTGATGCCGTCGCCCCTATTGTGCAAAAGGCAGAAGAAGTCGGCTTTGACGCCGTATTCATCTCCGACCACCTTACGGTACCGGCCAAGGTTCCTGACACCTATCCTTACTCCGACGGCGGTCGTGCCCCGTTCAACCCAGACAGCCCCTGGCTTGACCCCATCGTCCTCCTCAGCTACATCGCCGGCGTGACGAAAAAGCTCAAGCTGGGCACCGCCGTCTACCTGCTCCCCCTCCGCAATCCCCATGTCACCGCCCGATCCGTGGTCACGCTGGACCGCCTGTCCAACGGCCGCGTGATCCTTGGCTCCGGCACCGGCTGGATGGTGGACGAGTTCAACGCTGCCCAGCAGGACTTTGATAATCGCGGCGCTCGCACCGTGGAGATCGTGGAAATCCTCAAGGGTCTGTGGACGCAGGACACCTTCGAATACCACGGCAAGTTCTATGATTTTGGCCCCCTCAAGTTCCAGCCCAAGCCCGTGCAAAAGCCGCACCCCCCCATATGGTTCGGCGGCGAAACGCCCGCCGCCCTGCGCCGCGCCGCCCGTCTCGGCGATGGATGGATCGGCATGTGGTACAAGGGGCCCCAGGAGGCCGGCGCATTCGTCACCAAGATCGACGCGCTGCGCAAGGCTGAAGGCAAGCGCGGCCCCTTCGAGTACACCGTGGGCTACCGCGGCACGTCCCTCACTCCTGCCCTCGCCCGCCAATATGGCGATGTGGGCATCCATCGCCTCAGGCTTACCCCGTGGGGGCCGGAATCCACCACCGTTCCCCAGATCCTGCGCACGCTGGAAGACTTCGGCAATCGAGTGATCGCCAAAAGCGGCTAATCCACGCCGTCACTTTCCCACGCAGAACTGGCTGAAAATCGTGTCCAGGAGCGCTTCGTGCACCCCCTGGCCGGTAATCTCTCCCAGCGCCTCCAGCGCCGCGGAAAGGTCTATCGTCACCATCTCCTGCGGCAGGCCGTCGCGCAAGCCGCGCTGCGCCGCGGTCACTGATGCCAGCGCACGCTCCAGCGCCGCGGCATGACGCGGGTTCGTCACCAGGGGCGCATCTGACGGCGCGGCCTTGCCTCCCAACGCGGCGCTTTCCAACAGCGCGGCAAGCCCATCCATTCCTTCTCCCGTCAGCGCCGAAATGCACGCTACCGGCGCTTTTACCTGCGACAGGTCCGTCCCGCGAGCGAGGTCGCACTTATTGGCGGCAACCACCGTGGGGCGCCCGTCCGCTGCTGCTAACAGCGCAGTATCCTCGTCCGTTAGCGCCATGCTGCCGTCCACGACCAGGAGCAACACGTCGGCGCGTTCCATCGCCCGCCTGCTCCGTTCCATCCCCATCCGCTCCACGGCGTCCTCTGTGCTGCGCAGTCCGGCGGTGTCGATAAGCCGGAACGGGATGCCGCGGATGTTCGCCGTCTCCTCCACCGTGTCCCGCGTGGTGCCGGGCATCGGTGTCACAATCGCCCGCTCCTCGCCCAGCAGACGGTTCAGCAGGCTCGACTTCCCCACGTTCGGCCTGCCGATGATCGCCGTAGCCACGCCGTTCCGGTACACCATGCCTGCGCCGGCTGACGCCTTGAGGTCTTGCAGCATCTTGGCTGCCCGCTCCAGTGCGTCCTTCGGGTCGCCCACAGCCTGGCTCTCCACCTCGTCCTCAGGAAAATCTATGCACGCCGTCAGATAGGCCTGCACGCCCAGCAACACATCCTGCGCCTCTTTCAGCGCGCCCGAGAGCCGCCCGCGCAGCCCGTCCACAGCCTGGCGCAGCCCAGCCTCCGTCTGCGCTTGAATAACGTCCAGCACGGACTCCGCCTGGGCCAGGTCAATCCTTCCGTGCAGAAAGGCGCGCAGCGTGAACTCCCCGGGGCTCGCCAGGCGCGCGCCGTGCCGCAGCGCCAGTGCCACCACGCGCTGCAGCACCACCGGGCTGCCGTGGCACGATATCTCCACGACGTCCTCCCGCGTGTACGTCTGCGGCGCCGCCATTGCCGTGACCATCGCCTCGTCTACCATCTCTCCGCGCTCCCCGTCCCGCAGCGTCCCGTACACGGCGCGATGGTCTGCCAAGCGCCCCGTGAACAGCTCGCCCGTGATGCGCCATGCCTCCCGCCCGCTCAGCCGGACGACACCCAACCCGCCTCGGCCCGGCGGGGTGGCGATCGCTACGATCGTATCGTCGTACATGGCGTCATTGTACACAGCCAATCTGTGGCCCAGGCTCTGCGACCCTGCTCCCGTGCTATACTTACTGCCGTATGTCCAAACGAGACTTCATATCCGTTGCCGGCCTCACCCCAGACAGCCTCGCGGCACTCCTCGACTCCGCTGACGCGTTCAAGACGGGGCGTGCATCGCAGCAGCTGGCGGGCAAGGCCATCGCCATGCTCTTCCAGAAGCCCTCGCTCCGCACCCGCGTGAGCTTTGATATCGCGATCCACCAGCTTGGCGGGCACCCCATTTACCTCGGGCCGGACGAAGTGGGGGTGGGCAGGCGGGAGCCAGTGGAGGACGTCGCACGGGTGCTGTCGCGTTACGTCCAGGGAATCGTCGCCCGAGTCTTTGCGCACGATGTTGTCGTGCAGCTTGCCCAGCACGCCGCTGTGCCTGTCGTCAACGGGCTATCGGATAGCGAGCATCCCTGCCAGGCGCTCGCCGACCTCATGACTATCCGCGAACGGCATGGCCGCCTGCGCGATCTGGTCATCGCCTTCGTCGGCGATGGCAACAACTGCGCCGCGAGCCTGGGTTTGGGCGCAGCGCTGTCGGGAGCGCACTACCGCATCGCCTCTCCGCCCGATTACCAGCTCCCCACGGCCCTTCTCGATGCTATAGACCGCATCGGTCGCGTCACCGGCGCATCGGTGGAGGTCACGCAAAACCCCAGCGCGGCGGTGGCCCAAGCGGACGCGGTGTACACGGACGTGTGGACCAGCATGGGCCAGGAGGCCGAGGCAGACCTCAGAAAACTGGCATTCGCCCACTATCAGGTCACGCCGGAGCTTCTTGCCAAGGCCAAACCTGGGGCGCTGTTGCTGCACCCCTTGCCCGCGCATCACGGGGAGGAAATCGCTCGCGGCATGCTGGACCATCCCGCCTCCGTAGTCTTTGACCAGGCGGAGAACCGTCTCCACGCGCAGAAGGCCGTGCTGGCCGACCTCTTTGGAGAGGCCTAGGCCGGCGGCGGGCCGGGGCGCAGTATGAGCACGCCTATTGTCGCTATTGTGGGACGCCCCAACGTGGGAAAGTCCACGCTGTTCAATAAGGTGCTTGGTGAGCGTCTCTCCATCACCGCCGACCAGCCCGGCACCACGCGCGACCGCATCTTCGCCCCCGTGCAGTGGGCTGATCGTCCCTTCCTGCTCGTAGACACCGCGGGGCTGGACGATGCGGCGCATGACAGCATCGGCCACGCCGTGCAGCAGCAGGTGCGGCAAGCGGTGCAGGACGCGGATGCCCTTATCTTCGTTGCCGATGTCACCACTGGCATCACCGCCGGCGATGCCGAAGTCGCCAACCTGATCCGGCGCTCCGGCAAGCCTGTCCTGCTTGCCATCAACAAGGTGGACTCGCACAAGCGCGAGCCCCAGGCCGCGGAGTTCTACTCCTTAGGCATAGGCGACCCGCACCTGATTAGCGCCTACCACAGCTCCGGTATCGCCGACCTGCTCGATGCCCTCATCGCCCTGCTCCCTGAAGAGCCCGTCGTCGCCGAGCAGCCGGGACTGCGTATCGCCATCATCGGTCGTCCCAACACCGGCAAGTCCAGCCTGGTCAACGGCTTGCTGGGACAGGACCGTATGGTCGTGAGCGAGGTGCCCGGCACCACCAGGGACAGCGTGGACACGCTCCTCGAACGCGATGGCGAGCGCATCGTGCTCATTGACACCGCAGGCATCCGCCGCCGTGGCAAGATTGAGAAGGGCGTGGAGCAATACAGCTCGCTGCGCTCCATCCGTGCTATTGGGCGCGCCAGCATAGCGATCTTGGTGCTGGATGCCACGGAGATGAGCGCGGCGCAGGATACCCACATCGCCGGCTTTGCCCTGGACTCCCACAAGGGCATCGTGCTGGCAGTCAACAAATGGGACCTGGCGTCGGAGGCGGACCTTTCGATTGAGCAGGCGGAGGAAGTGGTGCGCGCTCGTTTCCGCTTTATCTCCTATGCCCCCATCGTGTTCATCTCCGCGCTCAAGCGCCAGGGCCTGGACGAGCTTATGCAGGTTGTGGCCGAGGTGCACCGCCAGCGCCAACTGCGCATCGGCGCGGGCCAGCTCAATCGCGTCGTGGAGCAAGCGCTCGGCGAGACGCTGCCTCCGCTCATCGGCAGCAAGCGGCTGCACGTGTACTTCGCCACGCAGCAAGCCGTTGATCCGCCAACCTTCCTCTTCTACGTCAACGATCCGACCCTCGTGCACTTCTCCTACCAGCGTTATTTGGAAAACCGCCTTCGCCAGGCGTTCGGCTTCACCGGCACGCCGCTCAAGCTCATCTTTCGCCGCCAGGGTGAAGCATGAGCGCGCTGGCAGTCCTGCTCTCCTACCTCATCGGAGCATTCCCGCTTGGCCTCGTGCTGGGCAAGCTGTTGAAGGGTGTGGACATTCGCGAGTACGGCAGCGGCAAGATCGGCGCCACCAATGTGCTGCGCACCGTGGGCCTTCCCGCCGCCGTCGCCACGTTTGTTTTCGACCTTGGCAAAGGCGCGTCGGCGGTCTACATTGCGCGCGGCCTTGCTGACAGCCAACCGGTGGAGGCCCTGGCGGCGCTGGCCGCGCTCGCCGGCCACAACTGGTCTATCTTCATCCGCTTCTCCGGCGGACGCGGCATCGCCACCGGCATCGGCGGGCTCATGGCCATGACTCCCGTCTGGGGCGCTGTCGCCATCGGATTCGGATTTCTCGTTATCGCCCTCAGCCGATATGTCTCGTTGGGGTCACTCACCGGCGCGGCATTCGTGTTTATCGGCCTTCTCGTCCTCGCCCTCCTGGGCCACGAACCCTGGGCTTGGTTTGTCTATACTGCCGTTGGCGTGCCCATCGTCTTTTTCCAGCACCGGGATAACATCGTACGCCTTGCTCGCGGCACGGAGCGCAGGCTCGGGCAGAAAGGCGAGCGCAGGCCGGCGTCGCCCGCCGCCGGAGCAAACGCATGAACGTCGCCATCATCGGCTCCACCACATGGGGCACAACGCTGGCGATCATCCTTGCCCGCCGCCAGGTGCCGGTGCGACTGTGGGCGCGCACAGAGGAAGAAGCTCGCGCCTTGGAAGCCGCGCGCCAGCACCAGGCCCGCCTTCCCGACTACTCGTTTCCGCCGTCCCTCCGCGTCACCGCCTCCCTCGCGGACGCCACCCGCGATTGCGGCCTCGTCATCTTCGCCGTCCCCTCGCATTCCCTGCGCGACAATGCTCGGAAAGCGGCACCGCATCTTGCCCCCTCCATGCTGCTGGTGAGCGCCGCCAAGGGCCTGGAGCGCAGCTCTTCCAAGCGCATGAGCGAACTCCTCGCCGAGGAGCTTCCCGCGGCGCTTCACTCTCGCATCGCCTTGCTCTCCGGCCCCAACCTCTCGCGGGAAATCATCGAAGGCCAGCCCGCCTCTACCGTGATCGCAGCCAAGAATGAATCGGTCGCGGCGGAGGTCGTGGCCGTGCTGATGTCGCCGCTGTTCCGCGCCTACACCAACACAGACGTGACCGGCGTGGAGTTCGGCGGCGCGTTGAAGAACATCATCGCCATCGGCGCGGGCATGAGCGACGGCCTGGGCTATGGCGATAACGCCAAGGGCGCATTCATCACCCGTGGCCTTGCGGAGATCACGCGCTTGGGTGTAGCCGCAGGCGCCAAGCCGCTCACCTTCGCCGGCCTTTCCGGCCTGGGCGATCTCGTCGCCACCTGCGCCAGCCGCCTCAGCCGTAACTATTTTGTCGGCGAGCAGCTCGCCAAGGGGAGGCCCCTCAAGGTCATACTCGCGGGCATGCGCAACGTCGCTGAGGGCGTGGACACTACCGTGGCTGCGCTGGCGCTGGCGCGGCGCCTAGGCGTGGACATGCCCATCGCCAGCTGCACCTACCGCGTCATGTTCGAAGGGCTGGAGCCGGAGCGCGCCGTCGCCGAGCTTATGGCCCGCACCCCCAAGCGCGAATGGGAAGGCGTCGGCTAGCCCGTAACCGTAATTGGCTCGTTGAACTGCTCGCGCAGCACGCGCTTGAGAATCTTGCCCATGGGGTTGCGCGGTATTTCCGAGGTGAACACCACGCTCTCCGGCTTCTTGAAACTCGCCAGCCGCTGGCGGCACAGCTCGATGATTTCTTCCGGCGGCACCTTCGCCCCGTTCTTCGTCACAATCACCGCCCGCACGCGCTCTCCCCACGTATCGTCCGCCACGCCGATCACCGCGGCGTCTTCCACGTTGGGATGGCTGAGGATCACGTTCTCCACCTCTTCCGGGGAGATCATCTCGCCGCCGCGTTTGATGATGTCCTTCGCCCTGCCCGCCAGAAAGATATAGCCATCCTCGTCTTGATACCCCAGGTCGCCAGTGTGGAGCCAGCCCTGCGCGTCAATCGTCTTTGTCGTCGCCGAGTCCTGCTTCCAGTACCCGCGCATGATGCGCCCGCCCCGCGCCACGATCTCTCCCACCTGGCCGCTCGCGACCATCGAGCCGTCCTCGCCCATGATGCGCACCTCCACATCCGCCAGCGGCTTGCCGATGGAGGAGAGGCGCTTGAGCCTGCGTTCGATCTCCTCCGGCGAACCCTCGATCACATGGTCCTCCGGCCCCAGCATGGTGATGGTGGCCGCGGACTCCGTTTGACCGAAGGCGTTGATGAACCGCGTGCCCGGCAACTCGCGAATGGCGCGCTTGATCACCTCAACCGGCATGGGCGCGGCGCCGTAGGTGATGACCTTCAGGCTGGAAAGATCGTAGTCGTGGAACTTGGGGTGGTCCATGAGCTGCTTTAACATGGTGGGCACCATCATGGCGCGGTCCACCCGCTGCTCCCGCACCAGCCGCATCCACTCCTCCGCTTCGAACTGGCGCTGCACCACCAGCGTCCGCCCGCCGTACACCGAGGCCATCATCGCCTGCACCCCCGCGATGTGGTACAGCGGCACGGTGAGGATATTCTTCTCCTCCGTCTCCGGGTCTGCGGGCGTCACGTTATTCAGCACATACTCTGAGAAGTTCCGGTGCGCCAGCATCACGCCTTTCGGGAGACCCGTGGTGCCCGCGGTGAACATGAGGATCGTCAGGTCTTCGTCGGCGATCTCTGTGAATGGGTCGTCGGCGCTTGCCCCCTGCAGCATCTCCTCATACGCCATCATTCCCTTCGCCGCGCCTCCCAGGCTCACGTAGTGCTGCACGCCGGGAATCTGCGAGCGAAGCTCTTGCGCCAACTTGGTGTATCGCTGCCCCGCGATCAGCACCTTGGCATCCGAGTCCTGGATCATGTAGGCCAGCTCGTCCGACTTCGCCCGGAAGTTGAGGGGCACGTACACCATGCCGAGCTTGGCGCAGGCGAAGTACGTCTCCACGCAGTGGTTGCAGTTCACTTCCAGGAACGCCAGCGTATCGCCCTTCTGCAAGCCCATCGCCGTCAGTGCATTCGCCAGCCGCGACGAACGCTCCTGCAGGTCTGCGTAGCTGTACTTCTTGTCTTCAAACACGATGGCGGCGCGCTCCGGAGCGATCGCGCTCGTCACCATGAGGAACTCTGCCGTGTTCATTTCCGTCTCCTTGGCCTGTCTCCGTTGCCCCGTCTCCCCACTGTCCGCCGTCTCCCTACTCTCCGATGATCCTCACTATCCTACCCAATTCCGCCACGCCGTGCAGCATCGCTGGCCGCGACCAGTCTGGCGGCTAGCGCCTGTTCCATCGCCAGCCCCTGCGCCAGCGGTTGCTCCAGCCCGCGATACACGGCAGCCTTCACTGACCGCATTGTCTCTGGATTCATCGCCGCCATGCGCTGTGCTATTCGTTCCGCGGTAGAGAATACGCCTCCGCGTCTCGCCACGCGCGTGACGATCCCCCCAGCCAGCGCCTCGCGCGCGTCCATCCTGCGCCCCGTCAGCATCGCCTCCAGCGCGCGGGCCTGTCCGATCATGCGCGGCATGGTCTGCGTGCCGCCCGCAGCAGGGATCATCCCCAGCTGCGTCTCTGGGAGGCCGAAGACGGCATCCGGCGCTGCAATCCGCAGGTCGCAGCATAGCGCGATCTCCAGCCCCGAGCCCAGGCAGAACCCGTGGATTGCCGCAATGAGCGGCTTCTCCATCCCCAGCAGTCGCGCCCACACGTCTCGCTCGAACCGCACCTGCCGTGCAATCGCCTGCGAAGGCGCGCTGCCGAACTCCGTCAAGTCGGCGCCGGCGCAGAACGCCCGCTCCCCCGCGCCGCGAAACACCGCCACCCCCACGGCGTCGTCCGTGGCGATGAGCTCCAGCGTGGCATAGAGATCGTCCCGCATCTGCACGTTATATGCGTTCAGCGCCTTGGGGCGGTTCAGCGTGACCCACGCCACCGCGCCGCGGCGCTCATACAGGATAGTATCGAACCCCGCGGTGGTCATGGGTTACGACCCCGTAAACCGGGGCTCCCGCCGCTCGAGAAACGAGGAGATCCCCTCCGCCCTGTCCTTCGTCGTGTGCAGCAGCACCGCCAGGTCCGCCTCCAGCCGCAGCCCCTGCGCCAGCGTCGTCTCCATCCCTTCGCGGATCGCCTCCTTCACATACCTCGCGGCAATCGGCGCCATCGCCGCCAGCGCCTGCGCCAGTGCCCTCGTTCGGGCCTGCAACTGCGCCGCAGCCGTCACCTCCGTCACCAGGCCAATGCGCTGCGCTTCCGCTGCCGTCAGCCGCCTGCCTGTCAGCAGCATATCTGCCGCGTAGCTGCGCGCGATCAGCCGCGGCAGGCGCTGCGTGCCGCCGTCGCTAGGCATCTCGCCGCGGGTGACCTGGTCCATCGCCAGGCGTGACCCCCGCGCGGCCAGGCGAATATCGCACGCCAGCGCCAGTTCCAGGCCGGGCCCTGTGGCATCGCCGTTGAGCGCAGCAATCGTCGGCTTGACAATGGCGGCGATGGCCTCCGCTGCCGGCCTGGCCCGTATGCCGGGTGGCGGCGAGCAAAAGACCGCGCCTGCGCCGGTGAACACCGCCACGCGCACCGCGTCGTCCTCGATGATGCGCCGGCATGTATCGTGCAACGCCGCCGCCTGGCGGTCGTCCAGCGCATTGCCCGCCCGCCTGTTGCCCAGCGTCACCCACGCAATGCCGCTCTGGGTGCTGCAACTGATCGCCATGCAGGCTCTCTACGCGGCAGGCTTGTTCTGGAATCGGGCGAATATGATGTCCACTGCTCCCCAGCGTATCTCCATCGGCACCGTGTCCTTGGGTAAGTCGAACATCGCCCACGCGATGATCCCAAAGCCCTGCGGGAACTCGTTGGGCCCCCACATCACGTCCAATGGAGGGTCATTCTTTGGAACGTTGGGCGCCAGCACAGGATTGGCGAATGGATTGATCGGTTTGTATTCCTTGTCCGTGAGATCGCGCAGGCTGAACGCCTCTTCGTTGATGTCGATCAGCGTCTTTCCCGCGCTGGCGTTGCGCACGTGCATCAGCACGGTCACAATCTTGCCTCCCGGCGCAGAAGGCTTCACCACATACGTCGTCCCGTTGAGGTCGCGATAGTACGCCTGGTCCTTGATGCGCACGTCTTCCACCGTTAGAGAGAGGCTCCGCCCGTACTGCGTGAAGGGAAAGATGCGATCGGGCAGACCCGGCGGGAAGCCGCGCTCATCCGCAGACGATGACGAGCATGCCGCGGCGCCCAGCATGAGGACCGCGATCATGGAAGCGATGAGGAGAAACCTGCGATGGAGATGTTGCATACGCATAACGGAGATTGTAGCGAAAATTCACAAACCTGCCTACTACAGAATACGCTGCCGGCAGGCGATTGGCTTGTTTCAGAGTGCAGTCCCTTGAAATGAGACAGACCCTCCGGTGTACGAAGGGCCTGCCTTGGGGGGGCTCGATGGGGAGGGGTTGTGAGATAGCGCCACAGACTATCGAGCCGCGAAAGCCAGCGCCGCTAGGGTAGGGCAACGATGGCTTGTTATTGAAAAACCGTGCGGCCTGCGTTGTGCAGGGGGAGGGGCCGTTCGTGAGTGCCGCTCCCGTCACCGTGCGGGCTAGAGCATTCTTTCTGCGGGTGTGGCCCGCCCTAAGTATTGAACTTAGTTCAGAACTTAGTCTAATATCAAACGATCAGCATGTCAAGAGCAGGCGTGTGCGACATAGCTGGCGTGTTCGATGGGCAGCCGACAGGGAGAGGCATGGTCGGGGAGCCGGGATTTGAACCCGGGGCCTCCTGGTCCCAAACCAGGCGCGCTGCCAAGCTGCGCCACTCCCCGCCCTATCAACCTCACCAGCATACTGGTGTGCTGCTCCTGGGGTCAAGGAAGCTTTTCCCTGGGATGCGTACCATGCTTGACATGCTATGTATGCTATACGGCATCTACTATGTATGCACATAGTAGATGTACATGTGCATACAATTCCACAGGAGGAATCTTCGCCATGTCTTGGTTTAGCCGATGGAACCGCCGTTGGCTCCTGTTCGTTGGATTGACGTTGATCGTAGGCATGATTGTCGCCGCGTGCGGGGGTGACGCAAATGAGTCGCAGGCGGGGCCGTCGCCAGCCCCGGCGGCCAGCACGGAGCTGGTCGTCTACTCCGGCAGAACGGAAGACTTGATCAAGCCAGCGCTGGAGGCCTTCACCAAGGCCACCGGCATCAAGGTGCGCACCCTGTACGCCTCCACGTCTGCCGTTGCGGCAACCGTTTTGGAAGAAGGGAAAAACTCCCCCGCGGACGTCGTCCTCATGCAAGATGCTGGTGCGCTGGGCGCTCTGGCGCAGGCAGGTTTTCTGGCCACGTTGCCGAACGACACGCTGCAGAAGGTTGACCCTCGTTACCGCTCTCCCCAGGGCGTCTGGGTGGGCGTCTCCGGGCGCGTACGCACCGTGGTGTACAACACCAAGAGCGTCGTCCCCGAACGCGATTTTCCCGTCTCTATCCTCGGCTTCACTGACCCCAAATGGAAGGGCAGACTCGGCTGGGCGCCGAGCAACGGCTCCTTCCAGGCATTCGTCACCGCGCTCCGTGTGCAGCTTGGAGACGCCGCGGCGCAGTTCTGGCTAGAGGGCATCAAAGCCAACGGCGCCAAGTCCTATTCCACCAACCCCGCCATTGTCCTCGCGGTGTCCAACGAGGAGATTGACGCAGGCTTCGTCAATCACTACTACGTGCAAGAAATCACCAAGCAGCGTGGCGAAAGTCTCAACGCCAAGAACTTCTACTTCGGAGGCCGCGATCTTGGCGCCCTGGTCAATGTGGCTGGCGTCGGGATCGTCAAGACGGGCAAGCACCTGGATGCTGCCCAGAAGTTTATCGACTACCTGCTCAGTTCTGATGCCCAGACCTACTTCGCTAGCCGGACCTTTGAGTATCCCTTGGTGGCGGGAGTGCCCTCTCCAGAGGGGGGGGTGCCGCCGCTCACGAGCCTGGATCCGCCGCTCCTGGACCTGAGCAACCTCGCCGACCTCCAGGGCACGATCGCCCTGCTGCGAAAGGTTGGCTTGTTGCAGTAGCCGCCGCATTCGCTCCTGATTCGCCCGCATCTCCTCCAACACCCGTGCCTGCCTCCCAGCCCTGACCGGCCTTGCCTGACAAGACGCATACCGTCGCTCAAACCTGGAGGAGTGCAGAGGAGGCCCGGCCTCCTCTGCCGGGGAGCACAAGGGGTGTCCCCTTGTATCTCTCACACCACCTCTGTGGGCGGGTGGGTGGGAGCAACGGGGTCTGTCACCTGCTCCCCGGTATTTTCTGCCTTGCGACAGATTTGCGGGAATTTTCGGGCAAGGCGCCCTGCCCCCCGCGCGGCGCTGATCTATGCCCCCGCCCTGTCATTGTCGAGTCCTCGAGAGGCCGATTCCATCGGCCCGAGTCCGCCAACGGCGCCCGTGGCAACCTGGTGGAGTGGCGTGCTCCTCACCTTCCCCCTTGATGGCGGCTGGCGTCAGCGCAGCCTCTTACCCCTTCCCCCTTGATGGCGGCTGGCGTTAGCGCAGTCTCTTACCCCTTTTCCCTCCCCATCGCATATGCTACGTGTATGAACATTAGCTCTACTCCGCGCTGGCGTGCGCTATGGCAAAGATCGCCGCCGCCTTTACGCGAGACTGGCGTATCGAGGAGGCCTGCCTGGGACGGCATTCCCCTGCGCAGGCTTATAAAAGGAGCGGCTCCCTGCGCTTCTCATCTGGTGCTGGCCCCTGCGGGCGTCATCCCCGCAATCCCACACTCCCTTGCAGCGCCGGGCGGGCCACCCTCCCACCTCGCGGTGCGCGACGCAGCGCCCCGCAGGCATCCCCGGCCCGCGTCCCCAGGCGATCCTTCCCCTTCCCCTCCACCCTGACCCCGGCGACCTATCGCCGTCCACTCCCAGGCGAGCGCAGACCTGGGCCGGGCCACGCGGGACCCCTGGCGCGATCAGCCAGGGGTCCCTTAACAACTGCATAGTAACCGTCCAGCCATCGGCAAGAGCGGCGGCGGGCGCGGCACAGGCGCTAGACGGCGCGCGGCTGCCAAGGCCTCTGCCGCGCGCCGATTCCCCCCGCCTCCGCGAAAAAGCGGACGAAGGCTTTCATGCCGCCTGCCGCCTGACCCCAGTCGAAATACTCGTTGGGCGCATGATAGCCGTGCTCCGGCAGGCTCAGCCCCATGAGCAGCACCGGCGCGTGCAAGTGCCGCTCCATCGCTACCACCGCGCCGATAGACCCCCCTTCCCGCACGAAGGCCGGGCTCTTGCCGAACGCATAGGCGATCGCGCGGCGTGCCGCTTCGGCGTACGGGCCGGAGCGCTGGCCCAGGTACCAGGGCAACGCTCCCGCGTCTTCCACGCGGATGTCAGGGTTGATGCTCTGCACGAACGCCGTCAGCAGGCGCAGCATCCTGGCGGGTTCCTGGTTGGGCACAAGCCGCATGCTTACCTTCGCCTCCGCCCGCTGCGGCACGATGGTCTTGATCCCCGGCCCGCCGTAGCCGCCGGCGATCCCGTGCACCTCGAACGTCGGCTCGCCCCAGATGCGGCGCACCACGGTCTCCGCATCTTGCGTGCGCAACGATCGTAGTCCGTGCGCTCGTTGGAACTCCGCCACGCTGAAGCCGGACGCCAGGAATTCGCGCACCTCGTCTGCCGCCAGCGGCGCGGCGTCGTCATAGAAGCCGGGGATCAGCGCCCTTCCCGTCGCCGCATTGCAGCAGCGGCTGAGCACCTGCGCCAGCTCCCCCACGGCGTTGCGTGCCGCTCCGCCGGTGAGGCCCGAATGGGTGTCCTTTACCCCTGTCTCCAGCACCAGCCGCGCCCCTTGCAGGCCACGCAGCCCATAGGCGATTGCCGGTATGCCCCGCGCGATCCACACGGTGTCCGATACCAGGACGGCGTCCACGGGCAGACGTTTCGCCTGCACCGCGATGGCCGCGTCAAAATGCGGGCTGCCGATCTCCTCCTCAAACTCCCAGATAAACTGCACGTCCGCCGTCGCGCCGTGCTGCACGGCGTATCGCGCCGCGAAGAGCGCCGCCAGCGCCGGCCCCTTATCGTCCGTGGTCCCTCGTCCCACATAGCGCTCGCCGTCTATGCGCAGGCGGAACGGGTCGTGCTGCCACTCCGGTTCTTCCGCGGGCTGCACGTCCAGGTGGTTGTACACCGCGATGCCGCGCTTGGTGTTGCCGCTGCCGAGCCGCCCCAGCACCAGAGGATGCCCGCCCGTCTCTACGATCTGCGCCTCGCCGCCGCACTGGCGTATCAGTTCGGCGGCAAGCGTGGCCCCGCGCCTCACGTCCGCGGCCCGCGCCGGGTCGGCGCTCACCGTGGGCGTCTCCACCAGCGCGCGCAGCGCCGCTTCATACTCGTTGCGGCATGCCGCGATATACCCGTCCAACCCCGCGTCATCAATCGCTAGCTTGCTCATGGCGCCTCGCTCAAGAAAAAGCGGCGGGGCACAGGCCCCGCCGCTTCTATGCCGGCGTGTGTGAGGGACGTGCCCTACGCGTGCGTCGCGGCGAGCTCCGGCGCCGCGACAAGGTGCCTGGCGAACCATTCGCCCGCCGCCTCGCCTGCAACTTGCAGGTGCGATTTTTGCGAATACAAGCTCATGTGCGAGACGTGGGGCAGCACGATCAGCTTCTTGTTGGCCGCGGCGATGGTGTTGTAGGCCTTGATCTCCAGGTCCCACAGCGTCTTCTCATCGTTCTCCGCCACGATCATCAGCGTGGGCGTGTTGTAGATGCGCTCGCAGAAGGGATAGATGTTGTAGTTCATCAGCAGCTCCACGGACTCCAGCGTGCTGAAGTGCTCATGGCGCGGCGCCTCCGCCTTCTTGATCTTGGCGAAGATCTCGTAGACGTCGGGGAAGGGCCAAGTGGAGATTTCCTTGTTGTCCGGCGTGGACATGGGGATGTACGCCCGGTCCTTGGGGTTGGCGAACCGCTTGCGGCGGTCCTCGGTGATGTTTTTCACCAGCTGCTGGAAACGCAGCTCCCCCTGCACGCGCCGCATGTTGGTGTAGCCTTCCACCACGGGGATGTTGGACACGACCGCCTTCACCCGCGGATCCGTGGCACCGATGACGATGACGTGCCCGCCGCTATAAGAAATCCCCCACACGCCGATGCGGTCCTTGTCCACCTCCGGCTGCGCCTCAGCGAATGTGATGGCGTTCTTGTAGTCTTCGATCTGGTCCCACGGGTCAATGTGCTGGCGCGGCTCGCCCTCGCTGGCGCCGAACCGCCGGTAGTCGAACAGCAGCACCGCGATGCCCGACTTGACGATGAACTCGGCGTAGTGCGGCATGACGATCTCTTTGACGTAGCACCACCCGCCCGCCATCATCACCGTGGGATACGGCCCCCGGCCCTTGTCCGGGGTGATCAGCGTCCCGCGAATCGTGTCGCCCTTGCTCTTGAACTCTACATCGCGTCGCATCCAGCGCCTCCCTTGTATGTGCCGCGGCAATGCGCAGCATCCAACAGCCTGCGATATCGCGTCCCCCATCTCTGGTTACGCGCCACAATAGTACCAGCGCGTGACGCCTAGTCAAGGGCCGCGTGCCATGCCTGCTGGGCCAGTACGTCAGCTTGTTGCGGGGCAATACCCCGGCTATACTCCAGCCCACTGTTTTGCAAGGAGAGCCGCCATGCCACGCACACCCAGCGCCTACGCCATCGGCATCACTACGTTTGATGCGAAGGGCCGCTTCGACCCCGGCGCCATGCGCGAACACTGCCAGCGCATTGCCGCGGCGGGCCTCGGCTTTTACGCCGGCGGCTCCTCCCCTGGCGAGCAGTACGCCATGCCCATCAAAGAAGTAGAGCAGCTCCTGGCACTGTGCGCCAAGGAGCTGAAGGGGAAGGTCTCTATTCGATCTATGGGTGTGGAGCCGCGCACCATCCAGCAGATGCTGGATTTCGTCAAGGTGGCGGAGGCAAGCGGCGTTGACGCCACGCAGATTTACTCGCTCGATTTGGGCCACGGCAACAAGCCGCTGGAAGCGGAGATGGAGCGCTACTACCGCACCGTCCTGGAGAAGGTGCGCCTTCCCGCCGTCATCTCCAGCCACTCCGCAATGGGCTATGTGATCCAGCCGGATATGATGCGCCGGCTGGCAATGGACTATCCCCAGCTTGTCGGCTACCACATCTCCAGCCCGGACATCGGCTACCTCGTGCGGGCGCTGGATGTCATTCCCGAGCGCGTCACCGTCCATGTCGGCGGGCCGATGCACGCCCTCACCGGCCTGGCTATGGGGGCGTCAGGGTTTCTGGCCGCCGAGGCCAACTGGGCGCCGCGCCTGGCGCAGTCCATCATTGACCACTGGGCCGCTGGGCGGTATCCCAAGTCGCACGAGGCGTATCACCGTTTCATGCGTCTGTTCACCGTCAACACCTTTGGAAGCGCCAGCGTTCGCTGGCAGAAGGCGGCGATGCAGGTGCTGGGCCTTGCTGGTCACCATATCCGCGACCCGCACGTGCCCCTCACCGATGCGCAGGTGCAGCAGGTGCGGGAGGCCCTCGTGCGACTGGACATCCCCCGCATCGAGAAGATCAAGCTGCCCGCAGCGCCAAAGGGCAAAAGCAAGCGATAACCGCAACTGCTTTACCGTTTCGCACCGCGCCTGTATACTCGCACGGTTTTGAGGCAACGACGGAGCAGTACAAGGAGGCATTATGGCGAGGACTCCCAGCGCGGCGGTTATCGGCATTACCACGTTTGATAAGCGCGGCAAGTTTGATGAAGGGGCGATGCGCGTGCACTGCCAGCGCATCGCCGACGCGGGTATCGCATTCTTTGCCGGCGGTTCGTCCCCCGGCGAGCAGTACTCGATGACCACCCCTGAGGTGGAGAAGCTGCTGATGCTATGCGTGAAGGAGCTGAAGGGCAAGGTGCGGATAGGCTCCATGGGCGTGGAAGCGCGTACGCTGAAGCAGATGCAGGAGTTTCTCAAGCTGGCGGCGTCCACCGGCGTAGACGTTACGCAGATTTACTCGCTCGACCTGGGCCACGGCAACAAGCCCACGGAATCAGAGTTGGAGCACTATTGGCGCAAGTGCCTGGAGACGGTAAGCATCCCCTGCGTCATCTCCAGCCACATGGGCATGGGCTACTTCACCCCACCGGCGATGATGGCCCGCCTAGTGGCGGACTATCCCCACCTGGTGGGCTTCCACCTCACCAGTCCGGACATCGGCTACCTGGTGCAGTCGGTGAAGCTCTTGCCGGAGCGCGTGATGATCCATACCGGCGGCAGCCAGCTCGCCATGACCTCCCTTGCCGTGGGCGCCTCCGGCTTCCTCACGTCTGACGGCAACGTCATTCCCAAGATTTCTCAGTCGGTGATCACCCACTGGAAGAAGGGCAACTATCAGAAGGCCTTTGACGCCTACCACACTGTGATGAAGTTCCAGACGCGGCCCTTCGTCAGCGGGTCCAGCGTCCGCTCCACCAAAGCGGCGATGCAGATTTTGGGTCTGCCCGGCGCCTACACCCGCGATCCCCACCTGCCGCTGACGGACACCGAGATCGCGGCGCTGAAGAAACACATCGCCGACTGCAACATCAAGAAGCTCGAAGGCCTCTAGGCCGATCCGGTAAGCAAAGGGACAAAAGAAGAGGCCCTCCGGTCAGCCGGAGGGCCTCTTCTTTTTCGGCGGGCAATCGAGATTACGCTTTGAAGCCGTACAGCTTTGCAGCCGTCTCCCGCACCACCTTGCGCGTCAGCCGTGCATCAACCCCCGCGAAGTCGCGCTCCACCGATTCGCGCGAATGCGGGAACGTGCTGTCCGGGTGCGGATAGTCGGACGCCCACATCACGTTGTCCTCGCCGATGGCGGGGATGCAGTGCTTGACGCCGAACGTGTCTTCCTCGAACGTGGCGTACACCTGTCGCCGGAATATCTCGCTGGCGCGCATCTGGATGCGATAATCCTTCGCCCCCGCGCCGTGGTTGTCCTGCTCGCGGTCCAGCCGCTCGATCACATACGGCAGCCAGCCCAGGCCTGACTCGCCGAGCACCAGCTTGAAATTGGGGTGGCGCTCCAGCGACCCGTTGAAGATCAACGCCGCCAGCGCTTCGTCCATCTGCATGGGGGCTACGGTGACGAACGCGGGGAACTCCCATGACCCCTGTGTGTTCTTCAGCATGCTCGTGCCGCTGCCCAGGTGCACGCTGAGGGGCAGGCCGGTTTCCTCCACCGCCTGCCACATTGCGCTCCAGCGCGCGTCCCAAATCGGCGCGGAGGCCTGGAAGGCCTCGAACACCGTACCCCTGTGCCCTGCTGCCGCCACGCGTCGCAACTCTTTTACTGACGCCTCAGGGCTGTGCACCGGCAGGTAGGAGAGCACACAGAGGCGCTGCGGCGCTTGGGCGTTGAATTCCAGTGCCCAATCGTTGTACGCGCGGACGCATGCCTCCTTAACCTCGACATCGGCGATGGAGAAGCCGCGCACCGCGCCGTAGATCACCTCCGCTTCGATGTGATCACGGTCCATGTCTTGCAGGCGCAACGCCGGTGTGGACGGGCGCGTATCCGCGTTCTCCAGGCCGGCCTTGTCCACCGCCATGCGGACGGTGCTGCCGCGCGCCCTGCCACTGGGGCCCAGCACGGACTCTCCCGCCTTCCACATCTTGCCCTGCGGCATGTCCACCACCTGCGGCGCGCGGTCGCGCATCTTGGCGGGCACGCGGTTGACGAACAGATCCGGCGGCAGCGACCACAGGTCCATGTGGTCATCCGCCGATATCAGCTTGTAATCAATCATGAGCTTGCTCCTCCAGATGCGGCATTATGCTTGGTCTAGGTTTGATTGAATTAAAGAAGAGTCGCTCTACAAGCCGGAGAAGTAGCAACGAAGTAGCAACGTGAGCAGAGGTTTGACTGCTTCTCGAGCCACTTCACCAGCGCCAGGCCGCGGTGCATCCGCTCCGGGTAGGCGAGGGAAAGGCCAGCGGGATAGTCCGGCGCATCGTCCAACGTGAACGGCGGGTACTTGTCCGTGCCAAGCGCCATGTAGCCATAAAAACCTTCACGCCACGCCCAGCGCAGCACGCCGGTGTTGAAATCGAAGATGCCACGCGGGTACT
>SHYB01000012.1 GCA_009693015.1 Dehalococcoidia bacterium | reverse complement strand
CTGGTCCAGTTCATGCAACTCGTGCCGGTCGTACTGGTCGGCGGTCACCGCGTACCCGGAGATGGCGATCACAGGGCTCCCGGCATGGTAGGAGGAGACCAGGCCCGCAAGCATCAGGCTGTGGGCGATCGTGGCGGTGACGGCGCAGACGGCGGGCTCACCAGTGGCGCGGGTCCAGGCGTCGGCCATGTAGGCCGCGGCGGTCTCGCTCCTGGTTTCCACGAGCTTGATCCCCGCGTCATCGAACGCGGCATACAGGGGGTTGATGGTGAATCCCGGCACGGTGAAAACCTGCCCGACCCCCTGAGCTTTCAGATACTGCGCGACAAACTGTGCACCGTTCATGTGTTTGTGTCCTCTGGGGTGTGGGCGAGTTGCGGCGCGGCCGCTACCACGTCTCTGTCTATGTTGCTCACGTCGGCGACGCCGCAAGCGACCATGGCGATGTCGAGTTCTTCGCCCAAGATTTGAAGGACCGCGCGGACTCCGAGTTCGCCGTTGACGGCCAATCCCCAGCAGACGGGGCGTCCAATGAACACGCCTTTCGCCCCGAGCGCAAGGGCCTTCAGCACATCGGTCCCCCGACGTATGCCTCCATCAACGAATACCTCTAGCTTCCGGCCCACCCTGGCGGCGACCTCCGGCAGCACCTCGATCGGCGCCAGGGTCGTATCCAACTGCCGCGCGCCATGGTTGGAGACGATTACCGCCCGGGCGCCATGCTGCGCGCAGAGATCAGCGTCCCCGGCGGTCATGATTCCTTTGGCTACGACAGGCAGCGGGCTCCGGGCCGCCAGCCATGCGAGGTCCTTCCAGGTGGCTGCGGGGTTGATCAGCGTGGTGATGGCTTGCGCCGATGGGAGGTTCAGCCAACTGTAGTTGGCCGAGGGTGGAGAACGGTAGGCGTTTCTGATGTCCCGCTCCTTGTTCCCAGGACCCGTCTTGACATCCAGCGTGATGCAGATTGCCGAGCAGCCGGCATCACGCGCCCGCTCGGCGAAGGCGAGCGTCATCATGGGGTCACGGTAGATGAACTGCTGGAACCAGAACGGGCCTGGCGCCGATTGTGCGATCTGCTCCAGCGGTAGCGTGGAACCTGAGGTGATCACCATGAGGGTCCCGGCTGCGGCGGCGGCTCTGGCGACTGCCACATCGCCTTCGGGGCGCATGCTGGAATACGGACCCGCGGGGGCGATGCATACCGGTATCTTCAGCGCGTGTCCCAACACCGTTATCTCTTTCGTCCTTTTGCTTACGTCTCTCAGGACGCGGGGCTTGAGGCACAGGCCATCGAACGCGGCCCTGGCGCGGCGGAGGCTGATCTCGTCTGCCGCACCGCCGGCAACGAAGTCGTAGTCCGGGCCCGGCAGCAAATCACGGGCGCGGGCTTCGTAATCAAAGAGGTTGACCAGGTCTGGCGCCATGAAACCCCCGCTGCGCTCAAGCCCCGCGCGCGAACGGACATCTGCCTATGCAGTCATTCAACGGGGTCGCGCTTTCTGCAGCAGTCGTGACGCTTCCGCCTCGACCGCGGTGCCCTTGAAGAAATCCGGGTTCTGACTGGTGAAGAAGGTCACTGGGTTGGTGAAAACGAAATCCTTGAAGTCCTGTTCGGTGAGCCTTCCCTTCTCCACCTGCTCGTACGCTTCCTCCACTACTCCGCTCATGTCATCTACGTCCCAATGGCCGATGTCCGTGCTGAAGAACGCTTTGAGACGCGCACCCTGGGGATTGACCTTGGTGTTGAAGGCCCAGGCGTTCATGGGGTCGTCGGCCTCGCAGCCGAAGTAGAAGGGCTCCACGAACAGCCTGAGGAAGTCCTCTTCCTTTTCAATGTGGCACTTTGACCAGTCGTCCAGGACCTCAGGCGTGGGCGCCTCGACGTGCAGGAAGGCCCGTATCTCTTCAAGCTTCGCCTGCGCCGCGCCGTCGCCGTATTTCCGGACCAGGCTCATGTACTGGCCGGCATCGACCAACGACGGATCGAGATCGCGCACCTTGCGCCCATTCCGTTTCTCCCAGTGCCCGATGGTGTCGGCATAGAGCATGCAGGCCCAGCCGACGCCACCTTCGAGAAAGGCGAAACGCAGGGAGGGAAAGCGATGCGTTACGCCGCCCATGAAGAGAGACTTGCAGATGGCGTCACCGCTGGCGGCGAAGGAGCCGATGTGGTTGTACATGTAGTTGGAGATCGAGCGCCGGCTCCCCCATCCCCAGTTCTGGGCGCCGCCATGCGAGCTGACGGCGGCGCCAAGCTCGACGCACTTGGCCCACAAGGGATCGTAGTCGTAGTCGCTATCGATCCCGAACGTGTCCAGGCGCATCGCCAGCGGCGCGAGGTCCGGGCGCTCTTTCTGCACGAGAGGCACCGGGCGCATGACGTGGGTGCAGGAGATGACTTTCAGCCCGAGTTGCTTGATGACGTATTCTGCTTCGGAAATAGCCTCCTTGGGAGTGTGCATGGGAATGATCGCCGCCGGGGTCATGCGGTCGGCATAGGGGCGATAGAACTCGGCGGAGTATGTGTTCACGGCGCGGCACGCCACCTGGCGAAGCTCGTCGTCCTCGAACGTCATGAAGGTCAAGCACCAGCTAGGGTAGAGCACGGTATAGTCCAGGCCCATTTCGGGCATGCGCTCGTGCAGCAGCTTGGGGAGACTGGCCGTGGCGCGGTCGAGCGTGTTGGCCCCCGGCGTGGCCCACCACGCGGGCTGCGTCGTCCACGTCTCGCGGCGCGCTTGCGGGGGCATCTTCCGCCACTGCTCCCCGACATTCTCGGTGAACAGGAACCCGCTCTGAGCATTGAATCGCTTGAGCAGATCGCCGCCGCCGATCTTGCGCACGTAATCCTGGAGGTTCTCCCTCACGAGGGGGAGAAATTCCAGGCGGTGGCCGTCAGCATCGATCACCGGGTGGCCCAGGCGCGCGCGAATGCGTGCCGATTTTGAGGTCTTCAACTGGACCATGGTGCGTTCACTCTCCCAGGGTGTGAGGCCACGTTACATTGCCAGCTGACGTCAACTACGGCGGACGAGGTCAGTGTAGTTCAAGCTGCCGGGCGCCTTGCCGAGCTTCCACGTGCCGCTGAATTTGGCATTGGCGACGTAGACCTCGCCGGCCTCGAACAAGACCGGGTAGATGGCCTCATCCACGACAAGCTTTTGCAGCGTCTTGCCGCTGCTCACGTATGCCTCGGCGCTGGTGGCGGCGGCGTACTGCTTCGCCAGCCGGTCAAGCTCAGGGTTCTGCGTCACCCGCGATACGGAAGCCACGGTCAGTCCGCCGCGCGCCAACTGCGACGCAATGGGCGTCTTGCCCACGAATATGAATCCGCCGACGGTGGGCTTGGTGAACTTCTGGCTGTACCAGGTATCTCGGAAGGGCGCGAAGTCGCTTGGCAAGCGAGTCACCTTGATGCCCACAGCCTCCCAGTAGGTGGCTATCGCCTCCATGATTTCGGGGCCTTCGGGGATGGCGGGGAAGGGAAATGAGACCATGTCCAACTGGAAACCGCTGGGATAGCCGCCCTGCTTCAACAAGTCCTTGGCCTTCGCGGGATCATAGGCAGGTATGGGGTGAGCGACATAGGCCTGGTCCCAATCGACGACGGGGTACCCCAGCGAGGTCTTGCCCAGGCCCTTCAAGAAGGTGTCCACGATGGCTTGCCCGTCCACCGCAACCCTCATCGCCTGCCGCACCTCGCGGACGCTGAGCGGGCTCCCCTGCTGCCACTGCTGCGGGACGACCAGCTGGGCCACGCGCGACCCCTCCTTTTCCAGAATGGCGAAGCCATCTCTCCGCAGCGGGGCAGTCGCGGCGCGGCTTCCCTCAATAACCTGGGCCTCTCCAGTCCGCAACAGAGCGATGCGCGTGGTCTCGTCGGGGATCTGCATCAGGCGCAAGAGCTTGAACCGTGGGACGCCCGACAGCCAATGTTTGTCGACGGCCTGGTAGTCGATGTGACTGCCTACGGTGATCTTGTCAACCTTGAACGGCCCGCTTCCCACAGGGCTCTTGTTGAACTCCGCTAGTCCCTTGGTAGTCAGGGCCTGCTGCGGGAGAATAAAACTGACAATGTTGAAACCCATGGAACTGACGTAGGAGATGTTGAAGAAGATGTCAGGGGTATTGAGGGCGACGACAGCGGTAGAGTCGTCCGGGGTGGTGATGGACTTGATGTTCCGCCGCAGCTCAGCCCCCGGGGAGGTGATGACGTCAGGCCGGGCGTAGTACTCCAGTGTGAACTTCAGGTCTTTGGCCGTCGCCTTCGAGCCATCGTGAAACACAACGTCATCGCGGACCTTGAATGTCCACGTGGTGCTGTCGCTGTTGGCGGTCCAACTTCGGGCAAAACTCGCGTTGGGGTCCAGCGTCCCGTCCAGAGCTGCTCTGATGGCGTAATCGTAGATCGGCTCACCAAAGACTCGTTGGTTGCCGCCAGTCAGGAGGAAGTTGTATTCCAGCGTGCCCAGGGCGATACGCGCTTCCCCAGAGATACCCGGAGTGGGCGTTGGCGCAGTCGTGGGGGTGGGCACCGCCGTCGGGCGCGCCGTCGCCGTAGCGATTGCAATCGGCGCGCTGGTCGCCGCGACCGTGGGTGCTGAGGTAGGACTCTGCGTAGGAGCGGCGGTTGAGGCGGGTGTGCCGCCGCCGCATGCTGTGGCGACCAGGAGAAAAGCCGTCGCGGGCAAGAAAGCCAGGACCCAACCTCTTGTATTCACTATCCCTCCTCGAATCGGGGACTCAATAACCAGAAAGCGTGGCACTGCTTTCTATCACGGGGGTTGTGGGGTGTCAAGGGATGCTGCACAACGTAGTGTATCAATTTGAAAAGTGTGTGATTGCCCCCGGCCCCGGATGCTGCCGCTCTCTGGTGGAGGCTGTAGTTGCTCCCGCCCTCCCACCCACCAACATTGAAAGATGGTTCAGGGGCATCCTTCGATAGACTCCGGACAGGCTCAAGCCCCGTGCCCTCTGCTAGAGGGGGCCGCCCTCTCTGGACTCTGCTTGGCTGCCGCGTTCCCGCTCTCCAGTTGATACACCCTTACACAGCCAGCACACTCCCTTGACACGCGAACTGCCCACCCGCAGAATCGCGTGGGCAGGAGGTCGGGCATGGCAACACTGGACGTGATCGACTCTGACGGACACGTTCGCGAGCCCTACGACATGTGGCCACGGTACCTGGATCCCCAGTTCCACCCGGTCGTCCCCCGCATGGTTCGCGATAACGCCGGCTTCCTCCGCCGCTCCGTCGGCGGCAGGTCCCAACCCCGGCCCCCCGGCGGCGCCCAAGGCCAGAACCCCCAAGCTTCCAAGCCCGGAGGCTATGACGGCAAGGTTCGCATCAAGGACATGGACGGCGAAGGCATCGCCATTTCCGTCCTCTACCCCTCCATCGGCCTCGCCTTCGCCGCTATCCCGGAAGTCCCCATCTGCGTCGCCATGTGCCGCGCCTACAATTCCTGGCTTCATGAATTCTGCAAGCCTGACTCCAATCGGCTTATCGGCATTGCAGTCGTTCCCCAATCGGACATCCAGGAAACGCTCGTGGAAACGAAGCGCGCCGTAGGGACCTTCGGGTTCAAAGGAATCATGCTCCGTCCCAACCGCATCGGAGGCCGCACCCTGGACGATCCTCACTGGGAGCCTCTCTGGTCGCTCCTAGAAGACCTCGATGTGGCCCTCACTTTGCATGAAGGCACCACCCAGAACGTCGAGCAGTCCGGCCTCAACCGCTATGAGAACTTCATGTTCCGTCACGTCTGCTCCCATCCCCATGAGCAGCAGATGGCCCTGCTCGAACTCATCTGCAGCGGCGTGCTGGAGCGTCACCCTACCCTCCGCGTCGCCATTCTGGAATCCGGCTGCGGCTGGATCGGCTACTGGCTGGAGCGCTTGGACAGCCACATGCACAACTGGGGGCACGCCTCCATCAAACTTCCCCTCAAGCCATCCCAGTACTGGCAGCGCCAGTGCTTCATCTCCGCCGACCCGGATGAAAAAATGATCGGCCCCACCATCATGGCCATCGGTGATGACACCCTCACCTTCGCCACGGACTACCCTCATCCTGACGGCATCTGGCCCGGCGTCGTCGCCGAGCTTGCCAACCGCACCGATATCTCCGCGGTCTCCAAGGCCAAGATCCTTGGCGAAAACGCTCGCCGCCTCTACAAATTCAACGGTAAGGCGAGCGGCAAGACTCCCGCCAGAGCCGCCGCGAAGAAGCTCTAGCGTTCCTCCTGCGCCTCACCCGATCGCGTGACACCAACCCTGTGTTCCCCGGAGAGGTCGACTCTCCTCCGTCGCCGCAGGTCTGATTTCAGCGAATTTGGGACTGCGATGATGAATCCGGGCCGCATGGGCTCGGGCGTGACCCTAATTGTAACCGGCGCAACGGCAAACCTCTTACACTAGCGCCGAAAAGGTTCGCGAGGGACCAAACTGGCTCCCCGAGTAGGACTCGAACCTACGACCAACCGGTTAACAGCCGGTCGCTCTACCAACTGAGCTATCGGGGAATGTGATGCACGGCGACCCTGTTGCGAAGCCTGCCGGACGCTCTCCAGTATTATAGCATGCGCATTGCCGTGTGGAACCCGTCGCTGGGGGCGCCGGAAGAAAAGCCGGCGCCTTCCGCAGCGATGTTATGGGTACAGTTCGCTCCTGGGTTGCTGCCCACGACGCTCTAGCGCAAAAAGCCCGTCGCCATCTCCAGCGAGAAAATGCCCACCGACGCCGCCATCGTCAGCGCAGTCACCACGACGCCGACGCGGAGAAATTCGCCGAAGCGCAGGTCGATCCCCTGGCGCGACGCCTGCTCGGCCACGATGATGTTCGCCACCGCGCCAATGAGCGTGGCGTTGCCCGCAAGCGTGGCTCCTGCCGCCAGCGCGATCCACAGCGCATCCCCTGGCACGCGCTCCAGCAGCGGCAGCAGCAGCACGGTCAGCGGCACATTGCTCACGATCTGCGATGCCACCGCGCTGACGGCGTGGATGGAGGCGATGCCGCCCGCCGTAGCACGCAGGTCCACGCGGTCGAACACCGGCGCGAGCAGCCCGCTCTGGTGCGCCCCTTCCACCACGATGAACAGTCCGGCGAAGAACAGCAGCAGCACCCAGTCCACATCGCGGATGATCTCGGACGGCTTGACGCCGCTCAACAGCATCGCCGCCGCGCCCGCGGTGAGGGCCACCATGGGGATGCTGAACCCCGCCAGGCTGCTGACGAATAGCGCGACGACCACGCCCGCCAGCACTGGCGCGGTGCGCAGCAGCATCCCCCTGTTGACAGGCGTTGCCGGCGCCACAGTCGCTGGCGAACCGACGGTGTTGCCGGTGCGACGCAGGCCCTTGCGATAGAACGCCCACAGCACTATGAACAGCAGCGCCGTGGATACCACCGCCACGGGAGCGAGGTAGGCGAAGAACCGAGCGAAGGAGATGCCCGAGGCTATGCCGATGAGCGCGTTCTGCGGGTTCCCGACGATGGTGGCGGTGGAGCCAATGTTGGAGGCCATCGCCTCGCCGATGAGGTAGGGCACGGGGTTAAGCCGCTGCATGCGGCACGCCTGGATCACCACGGGGGTGAACAGCAGCACCACGACGTCATTTACCAGGAACGCGGAGGCGACGGCGGTGACGATGACCACGCTCATCAGCAGCTTGCCGGGGCTATTCGCCAGCGTCACCGCGCGCTGCGCCATGAGGGTGAACAGCCCGGCGCGCTGGAGCACCACCACCAGGAGCATCATGCCGAGCAGCAGCGCAATCGTGTCGAAATTGATGGCGGCGACGGCTTGGCGGAAGGTGAGCGCGCCCACGAGCACCATCAGCACAGCACCGGCCATGGCCGCGGCGGGCCGGTCAATGTTGATCTTGGGCAGGCGCGGGAAGGCGATGCCGATGAGGGTCAGGCCCAGGATGATGCCCGCAAGTATCATAGAAAAAGGCGGACTCCGCCGCCTGCAACTATTGTAGCCATGCGCCATGACCCGCGCCCGTATTTCATCTGGCTTGCCTTGACAGCCCCAGCGCACGGGCCGACAATCGGGGTGGCTACAGATTCGCCATACTCCACGTTCGTTGGGGAGCGGTCATGGCACGGAAGACTCCAGTCGCCGGCAATCATAGCGAGGCTCCATCCGCCGCTCCGCTGTCCGCAGAGCAGGTGGCGGAGTCGTACCGCTTGATGCTGCTGTCGCGCCTGCTGGATGAGCGGGTGTACGCGCTCAACCGCCAGGGCAAGGCGCCCATCGTCGCTTCGGCGCAGGGGCATGAGGCGTGCCAGATCGGCGCGGTGTGGGCCCTGGACAAGACGCGCGACTTGTTCGTCATTTACTACCGGGACATCGCCACCTGCCTGGCGCTGGGATACTCCGTCAGCGAGCTGATGCTGGGCTACATGGCGCGGCGCGGCGCGCCGTTCAGCGGCGGGCGGCAGTTCCCCTACGGCGGCGCCGATCTGAAGCGGCGCGTCATCAACACCTCCAACGTCGTCGCCAGCCAGATCCCGCACGCGGTGGGCGCGGCGCTGGCGTTCAAGATGCGGCGCGAGCCGTCCGTGGCTATCGTGCACTTCGGCGACGGGGCCACGAGCGAAGGGGAAACGCACGAGTCCATGAACTTCGCCGCGGTGCACAAGCTGCCGGTGATTTTCTTTTGCGAAAACAACGGGTACGCCATTTCCGTACCCTTGCGCAAGCAACTGGCGATGGCGCGCATTTCGGATCGCGCCGCGGCGTACGGATTCCCCGGCGTCACGGTGGACGGCACCGACGTGGCGGCGACGTATCGCGCGGTGCGCGAGGCGGCGGACCGCGCCCGCGAGGGCGGCGGGCCAACACTTATCGAAGCCGTCGTGCCGCGGCTTATGGCGCACACCACGGACGATGACGAGCGTCGCTATCGCACCGCCGAGGAGCTGGAGGAACGCAAGCGCCGCGACCCGCTGCCGCGCCTGCGCCAGACGCTCTTGGACGGCGGCCTGCTCACCGCCGACGGCGACAGCGCCATGCGCCGGCAGTGCATCGCGGAGATTGACCAGGCCATGGCGGCGGCGGAGTCCACGCCGTACCCTGACGAGTCCACGTTCTACGACCACGTCTACGCCCCGCAGGCCAAGAAATAATGACATGCCGGTAAAGACGGTCATCGAGGCGGTGCGCGAGGCGATGCGGGAGGAGATGCGCCGGGACGATCGCGTGTTCCTCATGGGCGAGGATGTGGGCCAGCGCGGCGGCGTGTTCCTGGCAAGCCAGGGCTTCATCGAGGAGTTCGGCGAGGAGCGCGTGCTGGATACGCCGCTGGCGGAGGCGGCGATCGTGGGCGTGGCGGCGGGCGCGGCGATGGTGGGCATGCGGCCCATCGCCGAGATACAGTTCACCGACTTCATCTGGCCTATCGTCAACCAGCTTGTGGGCGAGGTGGCCCGCGCCCGCTACGGCAGCAACGGCGCGCTTTCCGTGCCGCTGGTGGTGCGATCGCCCTACGGCGGCGGCGTGCACGGCGGCCTATATCATTCGCAATCGTGCGAGGGCTTTTTCTACCACACGCCCGGTTTGCAGGTGGTGTGTCCCGCCACGCCGTACGATGCCAAGGGCCTGCTGAAATCGGCGATACGCAACGATAACCCCGTGCTGTTCCTGGAGCACAAGCGCACCTACCGCCATGTCAAGGGCGAGGTGCCGGACGGCGACTACACCGTGCCCATCGGCAAGGCCGACGTGAAGCGCGCGGGAACGCGCCTGAGCCTGTTCACCTACGGCCTCATGCTGCACTACGCCCTGGAAGCCGCCGCCGAAGTAGCCGCCGACGGCATTGATACGGAGGTCGTGGACCTGCGCACCGTGCGGCCGCTGGACAGCGAGACGATCCTGGCGTCGGTGCGAAAGACGTCGCGGGCGCTGATCGTGCACGAGGACAACCTGACCGGCGGCGTGGGCGCGGAGGTCGCGGCGATCATCAGTGAGCACGCGTTCGATGCGCTGGACGCGCCGGTGACGCGCCTGTGCGGGCCGGACGTGCCTGCCATGCCCTTCGCCCCTAACCTGGAGGCGATGTTCATGCTCAACAAGGACAAGATCGCCGCGGCGATACGGAAGCTGGCGGCGTACTAGCCATGCGTATTGACCTCCCGCAGGTCGGCGAAACGGTCACAGAAGGCGTCGTCGTCAAGTGGCTTAAGCAGCCCGGCGACGCAGTAAAAGCCTTCGAGCCACTGGTGGAGATCGAAACGGACAAGGTCACGATGGAGCTGCCCTCGCCTGCGGGGGGCGTGCTGAAGGCGCACCTTGCCAAGGAAGGCGATACGGTAGCCGTGGGCGGGGCGCTGTGCGAGCTGGATGTCGTTGCGGGCGCAAGCGTCGCTGGCCCCGCACTTGCATCACCGGCGCAGGAAAGAGCCATCAACACCACTGGCGTATTCACTGAATCGAACCTGCCGGAGGGGCCGACCGGCGCGCAACCCATCGAGGCGGGGGTAAGACCGGCCACGCCGCCAGCGCCCGTCGCAGCGGCGGCGAAGGTGCCACCTGCACCGGCGCCCGCTGCACCAGCGCCTGCCGGGACGCCACGCCTCTCTCCCCTGGTGAAAAGACTCGCCGCGGAGCACCACCTTAGCGACGATGAGCTTTCCGGCATTACCGGCACCGGCATCGGCGGGCGCGTGTCCAAAGAGGACGTGCAGCGTTATGTCGAGCAGCGGCGGGGGAAGGGCGCGCCTGCGCCAGCGCCCACAGCGATTGGCAGCGCGGACGAGCGGCAGCCGCTGACGCCGGTGCGGCGGCGCATCGCGGCGCACGTGACGCGCGTAGCGCACATCCCCACGGCGTGGACGATGGTGGAGGCCGACGTCACCGGGCTGGTGGCATTGCGCGAGGCAAGCAAGCAGGCGTTCCGCCAGCGGCACAACGCCGATCTCACCTACCTACCGTTTGCGGTGCAGGCGGTGGCGACGTCATTGCGGGAGCACCCCAAGCTGAACGCATCGTGGGACGGCGACGCGATCATTCTCAAGAAGCGCATCAATATCGGCATTGCCGTAGCAACCCCGGAAGGATTGATCGTCCCCGTGGTGCACGACGCGGACACGCTGGGGATCGTGGCGCTGGCCCGCGCCATCGGCGATCTGGGGGAGCGGGCGCGGCAGCGGACGCTGGCGCTGCCGGACGTGCAGGGCGGCACGTTCACGGTGGACAACACCGGCGCGCTGGGGTCGGTGGTCTCTCAGCCGCTGCTCAACGGCAACGAGGCGGCAATCATCACCACGGAAGCGATGGTGAAGCGCCCAGTGGTCGTGGGCGACGGCATCGCCATCCGCGCCATGATGAACCTCTGCCTGACGTTCGATCATCGCGTGATGGACGGGCATGAGGCGGCGGCATTCCTCCAGAGCGTGAAGCGCCGGCTGGAGGCGATTACGCCTGGTGCCATAATCCAGTAATAACCAGGCCACTAAAAAACAGGCCCCCGAATTTCGGGGGCCGTTCCTTACGGTACACGCCTGTTACCGTGCAGGCTTATGCCGTTACTGGTTCTCGGACGTCCGCGTGGCGCTCGGAGACGATGTCGAGGAGCAGCTCTTGCGTATTCGACTGGACGAGCGTTTGTAGCTTCGCCCGCAGCGCCATCGTCTCCAGCAGCGCAGCGCTGCGCTCGGCGTCGTCGCGGCTCTGCCACACAGTGACGCGGGCCAGCAATCCGCCCTCGGCTAGCCCGTCGAGGGTATAGCCCTCGATGAAGCCGGGCTGTGCCGCCAGAAAGCCGCCCATCGCCAGGAGCAGGGAGGCGACTTCCTGCTCCTGGCCTTGCCTGGGCTTGACTATTGTCTCGTGCACGATGCTCATTCCTAACGTATCCCCTTCCATACCATGACCTGCGAAATGCACAACGAATCCAGACTACAGATCGGGGCGGATGACGTCACAAGCCGAAGATGGGCATGGAACACGAACTATATCTTAACAACAGCACGCTACCATGCCTGCTCAGCGTCCGGCGGCCTCAAGCCCACGTACTTCGTTACGAAGTTCGTCACAAGTGAAATTGCTACACTCACGCCAAATTGGCAAGGCGTGCCCCAGCCCACTCCCGGCGCTGCTGGCCCGCAGACGCCGCGATTGACCCCCGCCAGCGTTTGACAGACCTCAGGCGCGCCGCTATTCTGCGCCTGCCCGTTCCAGCAGCACGCAGGAGGCCATCATGACCACCGCCGCCGATCCCGCCGTCCGCGAGCTTTCCGACCGCGCCGCCATCGGCGAGCTGATGATGCTGTACGCCTCCGGCCTGGACCGCCGCGACTTCGGCATGGTGCGACAGGTGTTTACTCCGGACGCCACGGCCTCCTACGACGGCAAGCCGGTGCCGCCCGGCGCGGACAATATCATCGCCCACGTCCAGGGGCTGAAGAATTCGCGCAAGAGCACGCACTTCATGATGAACCAGAGCATTGACCTGGCAGGTGATGCTGGCCAGATGGAGACCTACGCCCAGTCCATCCTGACCATGAAGCGCCCCAGCGGTGAAGAATACCTTCGCACCAGAGGGCTGCGATACATCTGCGACGTTGTGCGCCGCCAGGGGCGCTGGTGGATCGCCAAGAACACCCACGTGGTGGACTGGGAGCGCGAAGAGGCGTCCGTCGCCATCACCAACCCGCCCGCCAAGCCGGGCCTGGCGAAGGCGTTTACGCCCATCACAAGCCTGACGCTGGAGCAGCTCTCCGACCGCGCCGAGATTTACGATTGCGTGATGCGCTACGCCAAGGGCCTGGACACGCGCAACTGGGAGATGGTGCGCTCCTGCTTCACCCCGGACGTGTACGCCTCCTACAACGCCCGCGAGCTGGGCCGGGGCGCAGACAAGATTATGGACATGGTCAAGCCGCTGGAGAAGATGAAGGTCACCACGCATTTCATGGGCAACCAGCTCATCGCGCTGCACGGGGAGAGCGCGGACGTGGAGACGTACTGCATCGCCTACCTGGTGAGCAGCCAGGGCGGCAAGGACACAGTGATGATCCGCGGCCTGCGCTACATTGACGAGTTCGTCAAGCGCGGCGGGCAGTGGCTGACCTCCAGCCGCATCCATGACGCCGATTGGGCGCGGACGGCGGAGGTCATCGTCAGCTAGCGCGCGCTACTGCGAGACCCGCCACATCGCGCGGTGCATCCCCTTGGCGCCGACGACCGCCATCAGCGGCGCGGTGATCAGCCACAGCGCGATGGTCATCACCATGGCCTCAGGGTAGCTGACGGTGCGCAGGCCGATCCACGGCCCGATGATGCCCCAGAAAAGCATCGTCAGCCAGGAGCAGAAGAAAAAGGCCCCGCCTGCCGCGGGAATGTTGAAGAATCCGCCTATACCTTTCATGCCGGCATGCCCCCTGCTGCTGAAGTCTGTCATCACAATGGCGCAGCCGCCACCCTGTGTCAATCGCCGCTTCCGGATTCCCTTGTGCCATCCACACCGCGCGCGAATTGGCCGCGACTCCTATACTACAAGAGATGTCCGGGCAGGCCGGCGGCAACCGGGCGCGAACGCACATACCGAGGTCTCTGTCCATGCCCCGCGTTGAAACAGTTTGCAAGGTCAAGGACTTGCCCCCCGGCAGCATGCAGCGGTTCGAGGTAGGGGGGCGCGCCGTGCTGCTCATCAACCTGGGCGGGGAGATGCACGCCGTGGGCGCGGAGTGCATCCACGGCAACGCCTCGCTGGACGAAGGGGGCATCGAAGGCGGGGAGATCGTGTGCCCGCTGCACATGGGTCGTTTCGCTATCAAGACGGGCAAGGCTACGGGGCGCCCGCCTATCCTGCCGCTGCCGCGCTACAAGGTGTGGATTCGCGGTGAGGACGTGCTGGTGGACGCCGGGGAAGCGCTGCTCTAGAGGAACGCCTGCGGAGTTGATGTGGCACGCGGACATGGCGCACGCGGGGTAATCCTACGCAATTCATATTGCACGCGGACATGGACGCCTTCTACGCGTCCGTAGAACAACTGGACCGCCCCGAGCTGCGGGGCAAGCCGGTGCTGGTGGGCGGGCGCCCCAACGGGCGAGGGGTGGTCGCCGCCTGCTCGTATGAGGCGCGGGCTTTCGGCGTGCATTCCGCCATGCCCATGAGCCGCGCCGTGCGCCTCTGCCCCCAGGGCGTGATCGTGGCGCCGCGGTTCGACCGCTACCACGAGATTTCCCAGCAGGTGATGGCGATCTTCCGCGAATCGTCCGCGGCCATCGAGCCGCTGTCGCTGGATGAAGCGTACCTGGATGTCACGGCGCGGGCGATGGCGGGGGAGGCGCCGGAGGCGATCGCGCGGGCGATCAAGCGGCGCGTGAAGGAAGAGGTGAAGCTGACGGTGTCTGTCGGCGCCGGCACGAGCAAATCAGTGGCGAAGATTGCGTCGGACATGAAGAAGCCTGACGGGCTGGTGGTGGTGCCCCCGGGTGGGGAGCGCGGCTTTCTCGCGCCGCTGCCGGTGCGCCGCCTCTCGGGAGTCGGCCCGCGCACGGAGGAGCGGCTGCTGGCGCTGGGCATTCGCACGTTGGGAGAGCTGGCGCAGGCGCCCGATGCGTTCCTCCAGCGCGAGTTCGGCATGCGCGGGCCGGAGCTGGGCGCGTTGAGCCGGGGGGAGGACACTCGTCCCGTCATTGCGCGGCATGAGACCAAATCGGTGAGCGCGGAAAGCACCTTCGCCCGCGACCTAGGCGATGGGCCCGCGCTGCTGGCGGAGCTGCGCCTCCTTGCCGAGCGCGTAGACGAGCGCCTGCGCGACAGCGGACTGCGCGGACGCACCATCACGCTGAAGCTGCGCCTGGCGGATTTTACGACGTTCACCCGCAGCGTCACCCTGCCGCACGCCGCGGAGGACGCCGTCGCCTTGCTGGAATCGGCGCGCGCGCTGCTGGAACGAGAGTGGGGCAACGGGCGGCGCTTTCGCCTGCTGGGGCTGGGCGTCTCCGGCTTCCACGCCCGCAGTGCGGCGACGCGCCAACCCGCGCTGTTCGATCTGCCCGATGCGCCGCCTGCGGCGCAAGCGCATGCCGGCTAGCGCAACTGCGTGGGGCGCACCAGGAGCACCGGGGCGATGCCTTCCTTCACGATGGCGCCGACGACGCCGCCCAGAACTGCGCGCGCCAAGCCAGTCTCCCCGTGCGTCTCCATGGCGATAGGGGCGGCCTAGCCTGCCCGTGCTAGCGCTGGCCGGCCTGCCCCTGCATCTGCTGGCGCACCCAGCGCTCGGGGATCGGGTCTTCGCCCACGCGGTGGATGGATGCAGGGCCGGGGCGAATGTTCATGAAGCGCAGGCCTTGCGGCCCAGCGCTGAACTGGTATTGCGTATCCTTCTCGATCAGGAGCAGTGATCCGGGGCCCAAGCGCTTTTGGCCGATGACAAGCTCGCCTTCCAGGACGTGAATCAACTCGTCCGTGGAATGGCTATGGACGCTGGTTTTCCAGTTGGGCTCCTTGTTGAGAATCATCGCCCGCATGCCCGGGGTGTCCTCTTCGCCTATCATCTGCGTGCCGATCTTGCGCGGCCCCTTGCCGTCCGGCTTTTCCACAATCCACGGCGCCTCATTGACGTTGGTGATCGTGACCTTACCCATCGGCACACCTCCAGGCAGCGGTTAGCGGCTAGGATAGGTTGACTGCGTCGCGCCTGTCAATTTTCCCTAGTGCAGCGCCCCTGCTTGCTGCATCTGCACCGCCTGCTCCTGGGAAAAGCCCAGCAGGCCCTGGAGCACCTCGCCGGTGTGCTGGCCCAGCAGCGGGCTAGGCCGCACCGGCGCGTCCGGCACGCCCGTGGCGCGCCACGCCAGCCCCTGCACCCACTGCTGTCCCAGGTGCGGATGCTCCACGGCATGCCACACGCCGCGCTCCCGCAGGTGAGGGTCTTCGAACAGTTCCTTGTTGCTGAACACCTGCACCGCCGCCACGCCCGCCGCTTGCAGCGTGTGCATCGCTTCGGCGGGGGTGCGTTCACGGGTCCAGGCGCCGGCGATGCCATCCAGCGCGGCGGCGTGCTGCAAACGCCCGGCGACGCCGGCAAATCGCGGATCGTGCGCCAGGGATGGCTGGCCGATGGCGCGGCACAGCGCGGCGAACTCGCCGTCGCCGGCGACGGCGATGCTCACCCACGCATCCTTGCCGATGCAACGATAGATGCCGTGCGGGGCCATGGCCTGATCGCGGTTGCCCTGGCGATGCGGCTCTTCGCCGCTGAGCTGGAACGCCGGCACGCGATGCCCCGCCAGCACGGCAATGGCTTCGACCGCGGCAAGGTCAATCGCCTGCCCTTCGCCGGTGCGGCGGCGGTGGAACAGCGCGGCGAGGCAGGCGGAGACCATCGCTGTGCCCACCCGCAGGTCGATAGAATCGCGCAACTCCACCGGCGGGCCATCGGTGTAGCCGGAGAGATTGCCCAGGCCGCTGAGGGCATTGAACACGCTGGCGTAGCCGGGGTAGGCGCTCTGCGGCCCGCGCGCCCCGAACGACGACGCCGACATGACGATGATGGTGGGGTTCTCCTGCCGCAGGCGCGCGTAGCCCAGCCCCATGCGCTCCAGCACGCCCGCGCGAAAGTTTTCCACGATGATATCGCTGATGCGGACGAGGGCCAGTGCCGCGGCCAAGCCATCGGGGTGCTTGAGGTTGAGCCGCAGGCCGCGCTTGTTCAGGTTCAGGCTGTTGAACGTGGGCGAGCTTTCCGGATCGGGCGACTTGGCGTACGCCCCGCGCCGCGTGGTCTCCGGGGCGCTGGCGCTCTCCACCTTGATCACGTCCGCCCCCAGCAGCGCAAGCTGGAGCGTGGCGTACGGGCCCGCGAGCGCCCAGGTGAGGTCAAGCACGCGGATGCCCGCAAGCGGCGTGGGCACGGCTAGATGGCTCCTTGGGCGCGCAGGATCGTCATCTCCTGCGGGGCCAGGCCCACACGCCCGCAGAGTACGGCGGCGTTGTGTTCGCCGAGGAGCGGCGCGGCGCGCTCGTGCCGTGCCGGCGTGCGCGACATGGCGTAGGACGCACCGGGGTAGCGCAGGCGTCCCGCGCGGGGGTGCGGCAACGCGTGGAAGAAGCCGCGCGACGCCAATTGCTCCGAGGCCAGCAGCTCCTCCACGCTGGAGAACGCCGACGCCGGGCAGCCGCGCGACGCGACCTCGCGATAGATCCATTGCTTGGGGCGATCGGCGGCCCAGGCGCGCAACTCGGCGTTCAGCGCATCGCTATTGTGGTGCCGCGCATCAAAGCTGCTAAAACGCGGGTCGTCCGCCAGGCCGGGGCGCTGCATCGCGTCGCACAGGGCGCGCCAGTGGGCGTTCTCCCGTGGCGACAGCGTGACGTAGCCGTCCTTGCAGGGAAACATGCCGCCGAAGAAGTTCTGCGCCTGCCGGTCCACCACCTTGCCGTAGCCGGGGTAGCGTTGCAGCGGGCTTTCGCGGGCGATGGCCATCGCCGCTTCCTGCTGCGAGAGGTCAATGCGCTGTCCCACGCCGGTGACTTCACGCTGCATGAGCGCCGACAGCACGGCGACCGATGCCGTCACGCCGCAATCGTAGGCGGTGATGTAGCCGCCGGCGCGCACCGGCTCGCGGTCGGGGAACAGCGCCGTGGAGAGCGTGCCGGGCATGGTGAAAGCCTCGCCGCCCGCGGCGCAGATGCCAAGGTCGGTGGCGCGGTAGGCGGCGTAGGGGCCGGTGAGGCCGAACGGCGTGATGGAGAGATAGACGAGACGAGGGTTCTCCGCCGCCAGCGCGGCGTAGCCCAGTCCCAGCGCATCCATGACCCCCGCGCCGGCGTCTTCAATCATAACGTCCGCCTGTGCCGCGAGCCGTCGCAAGAGCGCCGCGCCGACGGGGTGACGGACGTCGAGCGTCACGGAGCGCTTGCCTATGTTGCAGTAGAGGAAGAGGGCGCTGGCCTCGGCGTCAGGCCCGCCGTGAGGGAAGGGGCCAAGCCGTCGCGAAGGGTCGCCCTGCGGCGGCTCGATCTTGACCACGTCCGCGCCTAACTCGGCGAGAAGCTTGCTGCAGTACGGCGCGGCGACGAGGCTGGCGCACTCCAAGACAGCGATGCCATCTAGCGCGGCAGGGGCAGAGGAGGCGGCAGGAGCGCGCGGGGCCACGCTACGGGCCATGATGGTTGCCTACCGCTTGCCCAGCGGAGCGATGCCCAGCATGTGGCGGGCGTCCGCCGCCGTGGCGATCCCTCGATCGGCTCGGTGCGCCAGGTCAGCGAGACGCTGCACATGATCAGCGTTGGTGATGCGCTTGCCATCGTGCAACGGCGCTTCGCCCAGGCCGGTGCGCACGTGGCCGCCCATGGCGATCGCCAGCATGTTGATGCGGCCCTCCAGTGTGGGCGATTTGTATGCGCTGACCATCCACTGGTGCGGCGTGGCCGGAGGGATCATATCGAGGTACATCATCAGTCCCCGCGCATCCGGCGATGGGCCGAAGTAACCCTCCTCCGAGAGGAAAAGGTTGAAGAACAGCGGCGGCTCGATGGCGCCGGCGTCCAGCAGGGCGCGCACGTGGCGCAGATGGCCCACGTCGCGGCAGCCGAGGAGGATGCGCACGCGGCGCTTGTACATCGCCTGGGCGAACTTCAGCACCTCCTGCGCCGGCGCGAGGATGCTCGGGCCCTTGAGCTCCTTGGTGCGCGCGTCCACGGTGACGGCGGAGGTGGACCCTACGCCGTGCCCGGCGAACTCCAGGCGCACGCCGGGGTAATCGCCCAGCCGCTCCAGAAAGCCGATGCGCTCCTCCATCGTCTTCACGGGGTACGACGGGCTGATGATCACGTCGCATTCCCGCTGCACCGCCTTCATCGTCTCGGCGTACGTTTCCAGGTCGCCCTCGGTATCCTCGCCCGTCCTGGGGTCGCGCGAATGGAAGTGGATGATCGTGGCTCCCGCCTTGGCGCAAGCGACGGTGTCGCGCACCACCTCGTCCAACCCGTAGGGGATGTTGGGGTTCAGCGACTTGGACATCGCCTCATTCAGCGCCACTTCGATGATGAGCTTCTGCATCTTGCGCCTCGCCGCTTGTGCTAGTGCCGCCGCCCGAATCGCCGGAGCCCGGGAACGGGATGGGATTGTATCACGCGATGTTGCTCGCCCACGTTGCCCGGATTGACGGCGCGCGGGCGCGGCCCGTATAGTCACCGCGCCATGGTCAATCTCTCCCCGCCCAGGCTCTCCCTCAATCAGAACTGCACGCCCGCGTGGAGCGTGGAGCAAGACGTGGAGGCCGCCGTGCGCTGCGGCGTGCCGGGGATCTCCGTGCACCGCCGCAAGCTGGAGCCGGTGGGCGCGGCGCCGGTGCGCCGCCTGCTGCGCGATGCGGGACTCGCGGTGCCTTCCTACCTGGCGACGGGACGCTTCCTCTTCCCCGGCGAGCGGGAGCGGCGCATCGAGGAGTGCAAGCAGCATATCGAGGCCGCGGCGCAGTTGGAGGCGGGATGCCTGGTGATGCTGACGGGGCCACAAGGCCAGATGACGTGGGACGAGGCTAACGCCGAGTTTTTGCGCGCAGTAGACGTGATCCTGCCCTTGGCGGCGGAACACCGCCTGAAGATCGCGCTGGAGCCGGTGACGGCGGCGGTGCCCGATCATAGCTACGTGCACCTGCTGGGCGATGCGCTGGACGTGGTGCGGCAGGTCAACTCACCCTGGTTTGGGCTGGCGGTGGACCTGTGGTACTGCTGGTGGGAACGCCATCTCACGGAGCGACTGCGGGAGGCGGGGAAGAAGGTGTTCATCGTGCAAGTGGGGGACCACAACCCGGACAGCCCATCGATGTACGACCGCGCCATGCTGGGCGAGGGCATCATGCCGCTGCCGCGCCTGCTGCGGGAGGTGCGTGAGTCGGGCTACACGGGTTGGTATGACATCGAGGTTTTGTCCACCCGCTTCACGCCGCAGGACCGCGAGCGGCTGCTGCCGCAATGCGTGGCGGGTTTCAACGCGGCCTGGGGTGCCTCAGGCGGCGGCGCGTAGGAGGCTGGCAGTGAAGCGCAACGCGGTGATTGACGTGGACGGACACGTGCACATGGAGCTGGCGGACGGCTGGCTCAAGCACTTCGAATCGGCGGAGGACGCGGCGTTCATCGAGGGCCTCATCTTGCGCCCGCGTTCGCTGCGCGTGTGGTCGTCAGCGGACATGACGCCGCAGCAAATCTACGACGGCCTGAAGTCGCGGCTCAAGGGCGCCGGGGGCTGGGAGCCGAAGACGCGCCTGCGGCACATGGACGAGGAGGGCATAGATATCGCCGTGCTGTTCGGCACGGAGGTGTGCTTCAACCAGGAGCACTACAAGCCTTCGATCTGCCGCGGCTACAACAACTGGCTCGCCGGCTACTGCGCCGCCGACCCTGCGCGGCTGCGCGGCATGGCGCTGCTCCCCCTGGGCGACGCGGATGCCGCCGCCCGCGAGCTGGAGCGGTGCGTCAAGGAGCTGGGGTTTGTCGGCGGCATCATGAAGCCCAGCGTGGACAGCCGCAAGCCGGACGAACCGCAGTTCCTACCGATGTATGCCGCAGCGGAGCGCCTCGGCGTGCCGATGTGCTTTCATATCACGCACAGCATCCGCTTCGACCTGATTTCGAAATACAAGTACGACTACGTCCGCGCCCACGCCTTCTGCGGCCCCGCCTCCAGCATGCTGGCAATGATAGACGTGGCGTTCGGCGGCGTGCTGGAGAAGTTTCCCCGCCTCCGTGTCGCGTTCATGGAAGGCACCGCTTCTTGGATTCCCGCATGGCTCGACCGCATGGACGACGATTTCTACGCTAAGTCCAGCTACGCCTCCGCCATGAAGAAACTCCCCAGCGAATACCTCACCAGCGACCGCGTCTTCTACTCCTGCGAATCGGACGAGCGACACCTGCCCTACGCCGTGAAGGCCGTGGGCGAAGGGCGCATCGTGTGGTCGTCGGACTACCCGCACATGGACGCCACGTTCCCCGGCGCGCTGCGATCGTTCCAGGAACGCACCGACCTGAGCAAACGCCAGAAAACGCGCATCCTGTCGGAAAACCCCAAGGCGCTGTTCCCCACAATCGTCTGACGCAGCCCGGCAGACATCATACGCGGCCCAGCAAAAAGCGCACGCCGCCCAACATTATCGCTGCGAGGAGAGCCGATGCCCCACATCCCCACGGAAGAAGAGATTCGCGGCTTCTTCAAGTCGCTGTCCAACTGGGGCCGCTGGGGCGCGGACGACCAGATGGGAACGCTCAACCTCATCACGCCGGCGCATCGGCTTGCCGCGGCGAAGCTGGTGCAGGAGGGCGTCACCGTAAGCTGCGGACGCCTCATGAGCAAGGGCTGGGCGCCCGACCTGCGCGAGCCGATGCAGCACTACATGGAGTTTTCTGGCGACCCCTGGCGCGATCAGCCCAGCGAGCCGGGGGTGATGCAGGCCGCCGCCGATTACCTGGGCATGATCATTCACGGGCCGGGGTCATCGCACGTGGACGCGCTGGCGCACATCTTCTGGGACGGCAAGATGTACAACGGCCGGCCTGCCGGACTCGTCAGCACGCAGCACGGCGCCACAGTCGGTTCCGTGGAGCTGGCGCGCGACGGCATCGTGGGGCGCGGCGTGCTGCTGGACATAGCCAGCGCCAAGGGCGTGAAGTGGCTGCAACCCAAGGAGCCGATCTATCCCGAAGACCTGGAGGCCGCGGAGCGCTTCGGCGGGGTGCAGGTGCAGGCAGGGGACATCATGCTGGTGCGCTCAGGCCACTATAGGCGCAGGGAAGAGGCCGGCCCCATCAACCTGGCCGACGGCCGCCCCGGCCTGCATGCCGCGTGCCTGCCGTGGCTGCGCCAGCGCGACATCGCGCTTTTGGGCACGGACACGGCGACGGACATCATGCCCAGCGGCATGAAACACCCCATGATGCCGGTGCACCAGGTAGGAATCGTGGCGATGGGCTTGTGGCTCATGGACAATGCCAACCTAGAGCGCGTGGCCGCCGCGTGCGCCCAGCGCCGCCGTTACGAGTTCCTGCTCACCATCGCCCCGCTGCGCCTGCACAACTTTACGGGCAGCCCGGTGAACCCCATCGCCATGTTTTAGCGCTATGGACTTCCGCTTTCGCCCCGAAGACGAAGCCTTCCGCCAGGAGCTGCGCGCCTTCCTGCAGCGCGAGCTTCCCGCGGGCTGGCAGGAGACGTGGCACGGGCCGCTGGGCCACATGCTGGAAGAGGACCGCGCCGTTGATCGCGCCATGCGGGGCAAACTGGCGCGCCAAGGGTGGCTGACGCTGGCGTGGCCCCGCGAGTACGGCGGGGGCGGCGCGGACGTGCTGCGGCAGATGGTGTTCAACGAGGAGATGGAGTACCAGCGCGCCCCCGGCCGCGATCCGCAGGGGATCAACATGGTGGGGCCGTCCATCATCGCGCACGGCTCGGAGCGGCAGAAGCGCGAGCATCTGCCGCGCATCGTCCAGGGCCAATCGTTGTGGACACAAGGGTTCAGCGAGCCCAACGCCGGCTCCGACCTCGCCGCGCTGGAAACGCGCGCCGCACGCGATGGCGACCACTACGTCATCAGCGGTCGCAAAGTGTGGACGACCCGCGCGCATTACGCCACGTGGATGCACCTGCTCGCCCGCACCGACCCCGGCGCGCCGAAGCACAAGGGCATATCCTACTTCCTCGTGGAGATGCGCACGCCAGGGATTGAGGTGCGACCGCTCTTGGACATGACCGGCGAGCACAGCTTCAACGAGGTGCTGCTGCACGACGTGCGCGTGCCGCGCGAGGCGCTGCTGGGACAGGAGAACCAGGGGTGGTACATCGCCACGGGAACGCTGGACCTGGAGCGCAGCGGCGTGATCTTCTCGGCGTATTTCCGACGCCTGCTGGAGGACGCCCAGCGCCATCTCGCCGCCGCGCCGCACGGTCGACGCGACCCGCTCACCCGCCACGCGCTGGCTGACCTGGCCGTCGCCGCGCACGCCAGCCGCATGCTCTCCTACCGCGTCGGCTGGATGCAGCACCGGCGCATGCCCGCGGGCACGTTCGCCTCCACCAGCAAGCTGTTCAGCACCGAGCTGTTCCAGCGCATCGCTCGTACGCTACTGCGGCTGCTAGGGCAGCACGGCGCCTTGGCCCACGGCGACCCGCGCGCGCCCATGCAGGGGGGCCTGGCGTGGCTGTACCTGTTCACGCTCAGCCGCACGATTTCTGCGGGCACGTCCGAGATGCAGCGCAACATCATCGCCACGCGCGGGCTGGGGCTGCCCCGGTAGCGAACGCTTGCGCGCGACGGGTTCGGTGCATCCGCTGCTCTGCCGTATGCGTTCCGTTGACGGCATAAGCAGCAAACCGTAGAATTGTGACAATTGGCGCAATCGAAAGCCTGTTCTACTACGATGCAAGAGATTCAGCCCGCCGGAACAGAGAAGGCCCGCACCGTCAGCAGCATGTTCGGTCGCATCGCCAGCCAGTATGACCGGGGCAATCGCGTCCTCAGCCTGGGCCGCGACCAGGCGTGGCGGCGCATCGCGGTGCGGCTGCTGAACCCTGCGCCTGCGGAGCGCGTACTGGACATCGGCGCGGGTACGGGCGACCTCTCCCTGGCGCTGGCGAAGACCGCGGGCAGCGTGGTGGCACTGGACTTCAGCCTACCCATGCTGGAGATCGGCGCGGCGAAAGTGTTCGGCGCGCGCATCCCTGTCTCCTGCGTCGCCGGCGACGCGCTGCGTTTGCCGTTCCCCAACGAGAGCTTCGATGCCGTGGCCACCGCCTTCACCGTGCGCAACCTCGCCGGCATGGAGCGCGGCTTCGCCGAAATCTTCCGCGTGCTGCGCCCCGGGGGACGCCTCGCCATCCTGGAATTCACCCGTCCCGGCTCACGTCTGGTAAGCGCGGTGTACAAGCCCTACCTCAGCCTGGTGCTCCCCCGCATCGGCGGGCGGCTCACCGGCGATGGCCCGGCATACCGCTACCTCGCCGCCTCGATCAACTCCTTCACCACCCCCAAAGAGATGGGGGCCCTGCTCACCGGCGCCGGCTTTGACGGCGTCCGCTGGCGGCTGCTGAACTGGGGCACCGTCGCGGTCCACCTCGGCACAAGGCCTGGCGCGCCCGCGCGGCAACGAGGAGCAGGCATCCATGCCTGATTCGATTCACGCCATCCCCGAAGTCGTGATCCTGCGCCTGCCCCTGTACGTCCGCGTGCTGACGCAGCTCAAGGACGAAGGGACAGAAGTTATCAGCTCCCGCGAGCTAGGCGACCGCCTGAGCGTCACGCCCGCGCAGATACGCAAAGACCTCAGCTACTTCGGCCGCTTCGGCAAGCAGGGTCGCGGCTACAACGTGAGCTACCTTGTGGGCGAGCTGCGGCAGGTGCTGGGCCTGGACCGCCAGTGGAATACGGCGGTGATCGGCATCGGGCGACTGGGCCGCGCCATCATCAACTACCCTGGCTTTGCGCCCGAGGGGTTCAAGGTGGTAGCGGCGTTCGATGCCGACCCGGCGCAGGTTGGCCGGCAGTTCGAGGACGTCGCCATCCAGTCCATCGGCGAGATGCAGCAGACGATCCGCGAGCGGAACATCGCCATCGCCATCGTCGCCGTACCCGCGCCCCAGGCGCAGCGCGTCATCAGCGAGCTGGTGTCTTGCGGCGTGAAGGCGATCCTCAACTACGCGCCGATTGCGCCGCAGGTGCCGGAAGACGTGCGCGTGCGCAACATTGATCCCGTGCTGGCGTTGCAGACAATGACGTACCATTTGAAGGTGCGTCAGGACGAAGCGGGGAGCTAGCGCCGCCCGCGCCATCGCAGGGCGGCGGCGATATACTAGGGCTGCGGCGGACGTCCTGCGGGCGCGCCGCCGGCCCGCAACGGGCCGGCAGGATTATTATGCCTCCGGCGGGCGTCCCCCGGGCGTGCCGCCCTGGCCGCCGCGACGCTTGCGGGCGATGGTGACGCGTACAGCCGCCCGGTGCACCGCCCGCGAGGCCCGCTCCAGGTCAACGTCCGTGGAGGCGAGCTTCATGCGCTCCTGCGCCCGCTGCATCGCCTCTTCCGCGCGCGCCTCGTCAATCTCGTCCGATCGCTCTGCGGCGTCGGCAAGCACGGCAACGTGGTTATCGTGCACCTCAAGAAAGCCGCCGGTCACGGCGATGCTCTGCTCGGCGGCGCCCTTTTTCAGGCGGATTTCGCCCGGCCCCAGCACGGTGAGCAGCGGGGCGTGCATCGGCAGAATGCCCAGCTGCCCCTCGCTGCCGGGGGCGATAACCATGTCCACGTCGTCAATGAGCACGGTGCGCTCGGCGGTGATGATTTCTATGTGCAACGTAGCCATCGCGTATCCCTTGCAATGCCTTCGCGGCGACTAGCCGAGGAGCGTCTTTGCCTTCTCCACCGCCTCTTCAATCGTCCCCACCAGGTAGAACGCCTGCTCCGGCAGATCGTCGTGCTTGCCCTCGAGGATTTCCTTGAAGCCGCGAACCGTGTCGGCGATTTGCACGTAGCGGCCCTGGAGGCCGGTGAACGCCTCGGCGACGAACATCGGCTGGGAGAGGAACCGCTGGATTTTGCGGGCGCGAGTCACCGTCTGCTTGTCCTCGTCGGACAGCTCTTCCATGCCCAGGATGGCGATGATGTCCTGGAGGTCCTTGTAGCGTTGCAGCACGCGCTGCACGCCCAGGGCGGTATCGTAATGATCCTTGCCCACCACCTTGGGATCGAGAATGCGCGAGGTGGACGTGAGCGGGTCCACGGCGGGGAACAACCCCTGCTCGGCGATGGAGCGCTCCAGCGCGATGACGGCGTCCAGGTGGCCGAACGTGGTGCCGACTCCGGGGTCGGTGTAGTCGTCCGCGGGCACATAGATTGCCTGGAAAGATGTGATGGAGCCGCGCTTGGTGGAGGTGATGCGCTCCTGGAGGTCGCCCATCTCCGTGGCGAGGGTCGGCTGGTAGCCCACGGCGGAGGGCATGCGGCCCAGCAGCGCCGAGACTTCCATGCCCGCGAGGGTGTAGCGGTAGATGTTGTCAATGAACAGCAGCACGTCCTGGTTTTCCTGATCGCGGAAGTACTCCGCCATGGTCAGGCCGGTGAGGGCGATGCGCAGGCGCACGCCGGGAGGCTCGTTCATCTGGCCGAACACCAGCACGGTCTTGGCCAGCACGCCGGAGTCCTTCATCTCATGCCACAGGTCGTTGCCTTCGCGGGAGCGCTCGCCCACGCCGGCGAAGACGGAGAAGCCGCCGTGCTGCGTGGCGATGTTGCGGATCAGCTCTTGGATGACGACTGTTTTGCCCACGCCGGCGCCGCCGTAGGCGCCGATCTTGCCGCCGCGGGTGAACGGGGTCATGAGATCAATGACCTTCAGCCCCGTCTCCAGCATCTTGATGGAGGTCTCTTGGTCTTCAAACGGCGGCGGGTTGCGATGGATGGGCCAGCGCTCGGCATCCGGCAACGGGCCCAGGCCATCCAGCGGGTCGCCGGTAACGTTGAACAGGCGGCCCAGTGACGTGCGCCCCACGGGAACGGCGATGGCACGGCCGGTGTCTACGGCATCCACGCCGCGCGACAGTCCTTCGGTGGCGCCCAAGGCGAGGCAGCGCACCCAGTTGTTGCCGACGTGCTGCTCCACTTCCAACGTGAGCTTCTGCCCGTTGAGCTGCGCTTCTAGGGCGTTGTACAGCCCCGGGAGTTGCTCAGGAGGGAACTCCACGTCTACCACCGTGCCGATAACTTGTACGATCTTGCCCGTCGCCATGCCCGCCTCCCGGTCTCTGGGGAAAGCTCGCCTTTCCCGCTGTTGGTATTGCTATCCTTCCAATGCCGCTACGCCGCCGACGATGTCCAAGAGCTCAGATGTAATCGAGGCCTGCCTGGCCTTGTTGAGTTCCAGCGTGAGGTCCTGCACCATCTCGTTGGCATTATCCGTGGCGCTGCGCATCGCCACCATGCGCGCCGATTGCTCGCTGGCGGTGGCCTCCAGCATGGCCTGGTACAACTGCACCTCCACGAACCGCGGCAGCAGCTGCGCCAGCACTTCCGGCCCCGTGGGCTCATAGATATACCCGACCTTGGGGCCTTGCGCTTCGGCGCCCTGGGGCGCTTGGAGCGGCAGCAGTTGCCGCACCGCCGGCTTCTGCACCATCGCCGAGACGAAATCCGCGTTGAGGATATGCACCTGGTCCACCGCGCCGGAGAGGAAGTCCTCCGTGAGGATGCGGATGACGGGACGCAGATCGGCAACCGTCACGCGGTCGCCCAGATCGGTAAACACCGCGCGCACCTGCTGCCCGTGGCGCGTCATGAAGTCGCGCCCCTTCTTGCCCACGCAGATCACCGAGGTAGGCAGCTTCTGCTCCAGCACGAACTGCGCCGCGCGGCGGTTGAGGTTGGAGTTCAGCCCGCCGGTGAGTCCGCGGTCCGGGGTGATGTGCACCAACATGATCTTCTTCGGCTCGCGCACCTGCATCAGCGGATGGACGTCCTCCATCTCCTTGTACTGCGCCGCCAGGTAGCCCAGCACCTGGTGCAGCTTGCGGGCGTAGGGCCGGCCCGCCAGCACGCGCTGCTGCGCGCGGCGCACCTTGGACGCGGCGATCATCTCCATCGCCTTGGTGATCTTCGCCGTATTGCGGACGCTGCGGATGCGGCGCCGGATGACTCGAATGTTTGCCATGCTGTACTGTCGCCTTCGCCCTTAGTAGGGCACCGACTGCTTGAACTCGGCGATGGCCTTCTTCAACTTCTCTTCAGTCTCCGGCGTGATGTCGCCGGTATCCAGGATGGACTTGGTGATGTCCGGATGGCTCTGGCGCAGGAACTCGCCGAACTTGGCATCGAAGGCGGTGATCTTTTCCATGGGCACATCATCCAGCAAGCCGTTGACCACGCCGTAGAGCAACGCAACCTGGTTGCCCAGGGGGTAGGGGGCGTATTGGCCCTGCTTCAGCATTTCCGTCATGCGCTGCCCGCGTTCCAACTGCCGCCGCGTCACCGCGTCCAGGTCAGCCGTGCCGAACTGGGCGAAGGCCGCCAAGGCGCGGAACTGGGCCAGGTCCAGGCGCAAGCGTCCCGCCACCTTCTTCATGGCCTTGGTCTGCGCCGCGCCGCCCACGCGGGACACGGACAGGCCCACGTTCAGCGCAGGCCGGATGCCGGCGTTGAACAGGTCGGATTCTAAATAAATCTGCCCATCGGTGATGGAGATGACGTTGGTGGGAATGTAGGCGGAGACGTCACCGGCCTGCGTTTCAATGACGGGCAGCGCCGTGAGCGATCCGCCCTTGTGCTCCTTGTCCATGCGGGCGGCGCGCTCCAGCAGGCGGCTGTGGAGATAGAACACATCGCCGGGGTAGGCTTCGCGGCCCGGGGGCCGGCGCAGCAGCAGCGAAAGCTGGCGATAGGCCCAGGCATGCTTAGTGAGATCGTCGTAGATTATGAGGGCGTCCTTGCCCTGCTCCATGAAGTACTCGCCCATGGCGCAGCCGGCGTACGGCGCCAGATATTGCAGCGCCGCGGAATCGGAAGCGTTGGCCGCCACGACTATCGTGTGCTCCATTGCCCCGTACTCTTGCAGAATGCCCAGCACCTGGGCGACCTTGGCCGCCTTCTGCCCGATGGCGACGTAGATGCACACCAGGTCGCCGCCGCGCTGGTTGATGATCGTATCGAGGGCGATGGCCGTCTTGCCGGTGGAGCGGTCGCCGATGATCAGCTCGCGCTGCCCGCGCCCAATGGGGATCATGGCGTCAATGGCCTTGATGCCCGTCTGCACCGGCCGGTTGACCGATTGCCGCGCCGCCACGTTGGGGGCGATGCGTTCGATGGGCATGGTGCGCGCCGCCCGAATGGGGCCTTTGCCGTCAATAGGCAGGCCCAAGGCGTCCACCACGCGGCCGATGACGCCATCGCCCACGGGGACTTCGGCCACGCGCCCGGTGGAGCGCACCTCATCGCCTTCCTTGACCAGCGTGTCGTCGCCGAAGAGCACGGCGCCCACGGTCTCTTCTTCCAGGTTCAGCGCCATGCCGATGAGGTTATTGGGGAACTCCAGCAGCTCGCCGTAGCGCGCGCCGGTGAGGCCGTGCACGCGGGCGATGCCGTCGCCCACTTCCACCACGGCGCCGACGTCCACCAGGGAGGCGCTGGCCCCGTATTGCTGAATCTGCTGCTTGAGAATCGCAGCGATGTCCTGTCCTGAAACTGCCATATCCCTACTCCCTCTTGGGCCACTGGGAAATTCTTGCGTTGCTTGCTTGAAGCCGGCTGTTGTTGCGCTCCCTGCTCACGAAACCATCTGCTGCGCCAGGCTCTTGCGCAGCCCGGCGAGCTTGCTGCGGACGCTGCCGTCCAGCACGCGGTCGCCCACGCGAATGACCATGCCGCCGCCCAGCGCCGCGTCCACGCGCAGGGTGACGCGCACGTCCCGCCCAAGCGCCGCGCCCAGCTCCGCGCCTATGCGATCGCTCTGCGCCTTGCCCAAGGCAACCGCGGTGACGACCTCGGCGCGCACGATGCCTTGCTGGCTATCCAGCAAGCGCCCGTACTCCTGGGCGATCTGCCCCGCGAGGGCTTGCAGCCGCCCTTTGCCCGCCAGCAGCAGCGCCAGGTTGATTGCCATGTCGGATGCTTGCGGCAGCACCTTGTGGAACGCCTCGCGGCGCGCGGCGACGGCCATGCGCGGGCTCTCCACCATGCCGCAGAACTGCGCGTGCGCGCCTAACTGGGCCAGGTCGGCAAGATCGCCCTGCCACCGGTCCAGCGTATTCCCCGCCTGGGCGATTTCAAACACCGCCTGGGCGTATCTCTTTGCGGAAGCGCCGCGCTTGGGCACTGCCTGCTCCTAGTTCTTTCCGAACGTCTTACTGTCTTGCAACACGTCGTCAATCAGCCGCTGGTGCTCGCGAGCGTCCAGCGACTTGTTGATGACGCGCTCCGCGGCGACGATGGTGAGCGCGGCGAACTCGCGCCGCAACTGCTCCACGGCGTCGTCACGCTCCCGCTGCACCTCGCTCCGCGCCCGTGCGATGATCGCCTCGGCGTCCGTGCGCGCCTGCGCCCGCGCCTCTTCGCGCACCTTCTCGGCAAGCTGCGTCGCCTGCCCCACGATGGTGCGGCCTTCGGCCCGCGCCGCTTCGATCTGGGCCTTCACCTGCTCCCCGGCCTGAGCGCTTTCTTTTTGCACGCGCTCCGCCTGGTCCAGGCTTTCCTTGATCTTCTGCGACCGCTGGTCCAGCATCTTGAGCACGGGTTTGTACAGGATGAAGTACAGCGCCAGCATCAACAACGAAAAGTTGATGATCTGGGCGATTAACCCTGGAAGGTTTATACCCACGCTTGCCCCCTTCCAGCAACGCGCAGCCGCCTGCGGCGCCGCTGAAGCCTCTTTCGATGTTAGACGACGAAGGCGATGATGATGCCGATCAGGAGGGCATAGATCGCGATGGCTTCGGCAAAGGCCAGGCCAAGGATCATGTTGGCGCGGATCTTGCCTTCCGCCTCCGGGTTGCGGCCCAGGGCCTCCATGGCCTTGGAAGCGATCATGCCGATGCCCAGGCCAGGGCCGATGGCCCCCAGGCCAATGGCTAGGCCGATGCCGATGGGCTTCAGGTCAGTGGGCTCCGCCGCTACCTGGGCCAACAGGGACAATAGTGCGCTCATTCGTCTCTCCTCCTGCTCAATTGCCTTGCTACGTGCTCTTTATGACTGCCTCTGTATGGCCGCCGGACTTTGGGCTTTGGGCCTGGTGTCCCGCCTGCCCTTCCGCATACTCGTGACCGTGCGCTTCGCCGTGCTCCTCGTGCGAGGTGACGGCCATGGAACCGAACACCAGGGCCAGCACGGAGAAGACCAGCGCTTGAATCATGCCCACCGCCGTCTCCATGAAAAACGGCAGGATAACGACGCCTGCCATGACCGGCAACAGGAAGAGGGACGAAAACAGCAGTATCTCGCCCGCGAACATGTTGCCCAGGAGACGAAAGCTGAAGCTGATGATCCGCGCAAACTCGCTGATGATCTCCAGCAGTCCCACGGCAAAGCCGATGGGCCCTTGCTTGAAGTTGATGAACCGCGACGCATAGCTGCCGAACCCGTTGGCCTTGATTCCCCAGTATTCGATGAGGAACATGGCGACCAGCGCCAGGGCTAGGGTGTTCATCAGGTCCGTATTCATGCTGCGCAGATACGGTAGCAGACGCCCCGGCGTTTTGCCGTCAATGTTCAGCGTCTCCAGGTTATCGCCCACCTTGATTTCGACCTCGCCGTGGCGGGCCTCCCAGTGGTCGAAGTCCCAGTACTCCGAGATGCGCATCTCCTTGATCTTCTTGAAGCCGATGGGGATGAGCCGCGTGCCTTCTTCGCCGTCGAAGATCACCAGGCGGTCGTTGCCCACCTCCCGCTGAAACGCGGCGACAATGTTGGGGGCGGGCTTCTCATAGGGCATCTCTTCGTGCCCGTGGGCGTCCGCTTTCTTGACAAGCACATACTCCACCGCGCCCGGATCGCGCTTCTTGGCCGCATCGTTGACGTCCTTCACCACATCCCGTAGTTCATGCGCCAGGATTTCCTGCGCGGGCTCCACCTTGCCGATGGTGCCGAAGACCGGCAGCAGCGCCGACCAGTTGGCAACCAGGATGAAGATGAACAGCGTGGCGATTAGCGGCAGGAAGGTGGGTCCCCACTTGCGTCCGGCCATGGACTCGGTGAGGTCAGCCAGCCAGCCGATGAAGGCTTCCACCAGGTTCTGGAAGCGGTTGCGCGGCACGATCTGCATCTTCCGCGTCGCCAGGATCGCGAGGATGATCACCACCGCCACGGCGCACCACGCGGCGATCAGGCTGTTGGTGATGTTCCACTTGCCGAAGATGTCATTGCCCACGGTTTCCGCGGCAAGCTGGATGTGGGCGATGGGGGAGTTGAGGAAGAGGCGTCCCAGCACCGACGCAGTGACGGCCAGCACGACGATCAACCAGAGCTTTTGTTTACCGCTCAACCCGCATTACCCCGCTACTTGTCCTTATCGTCCAAGCGCTCGCCCTGATAGAGCGGCAGCAGCATCTTGAACATTCCGTAAAAACCGGCGGCGCCCCCAAGCAGCAGGCCTCCGAGAGTGAAGCCAGGCTTGGTCCCAAGCCACCGGTCTAAAAAATAGCCTCCCAGAGTTCCGCCAATGACACACGCGCCGAAGTACCACCCGAACCCCAGCAATCGCAGGATGTCAATCTGCCGGACAAGCTTGGGTTCCTCACCCGGCGGGCGATTGGCCTTGTGCATATTATCACAACCCGTCTGCCTGTCAACCGCGCTGCGGCGCACATATGCCTCTAGCGAATCGTTGATTCTCTACTGCCCGCGTAGCCTGCCTGCCGCGACGCCGCCCCTCGCGCTATGCCTTCTTGCCCTTGCCCTCGTCCAGGTCGCTCAGGTCCAGGCTGTCAATGAACTCTTTGAATGCGGACATGCGCTTCATCTCCGCCTCGTCTATCGGAGCTTGCGGCTTGCCCTCCGCCTGCTCTTTCTCGGCGACGGTGATGGGCTTGCCCGTCTCCTTGTCCAGGAAGATCGCCGCCTTAGAGAGCACTTCTTCGTTGGCGAAAATGGGCACCTTCACCCTCACCGCCAGCGCCAGGGCATCGCTGGGACGCGAGTCAATGGACAGCTCCTTGCCGTTCACCTGCAGCACGATCTCGGCGAAGAACGTATCGTCCTTGAGGTTGGTGACGATGATGCGGTTCACCGTGGCGCCCAGGCCGGTAATGATCTCCCGCAGCAGGTCATGGGTCAGCGGTCGCGGCACGGTGACGTCCTGGAGCTTCACGGCGATGGCATCGGCCTCTGCGGGGCCGATCCAGATGGGCAGGTAGCGGTCGGATTCCCGTTCCTTCAGGATCACCACGCGCTGATAGTTCATCAGACTGACGCGGATGCTGTCTATGGTCATTTCAATCATAGGGGGTGCGCCTTTCTTACAGCGACGCCTGCGCATTCTACGCCTACCCGCAAAGGCGTGTCAAAAGAAGTGAGGTACAGGCAAGGCCGCGCCGGCGCACCGGGGAGAACTGCTACCCCGCCGCCAGCGCCCGCGCCGTCTCCAGGGCATCTCTTGCCTGTTGCGCCGCGCGACGCGCCGCCAGGGCAAAATCGCTGCCACGCGAGGCGTAGAGCACCTGGCGCGACGTGCTGACAATCGCCAATTCGCCACGCGCGTCCATGCCATAGCGCACCGCGTCCAGCATATCGCCGCCCTGCGCGCCGACGCCGGGAATCAGAATAGGCAGCGTGGGGCATATCTGGCGCACGCGGCGCAGTTCGCCGGGCATGGTCGCCCCCACCACCAGGCCCACGTTGCCCGCGCCGTTGCAGGCGTTCGCCAGGTGCGCCACGCGCTCATAGAGAGGCAGAGGAGGGCCGTCGCCCGCACCGGAGGCAGCGGTCATCAATGATTGGAAGTCGGCGCTGCCGGGGTTGGAGGTGCGGCACAAGATGAACACGCCGCGGTCGCGGTAGGCGAGGTACGGCTCCAGCGAATCACGGCCCAGGTAGGGGTTCACCGTGGCGGCGTCGAAGCGCCAGACCTCGAAAAGCGCCTTGGCATACGCCTTCGCCGTGGAACCGATATCGCTGCGCTTGGCGTCGCCGATCACGGGGATGTCGCCGGGGATAGCGGCAAGGGTACGCTCCAGGCCGCGCAGGCCTTCCAGCCCCAGCGCCTCAAAGAACGCCATGTTGGGCTTGTACGCGCAGACCAGGTCCTTCGTCGCTTCGATGATCGCCGTGGTGAACTCTACCAGGCCTGCCTTGGGCATCAGCGCGGGATCGGGGTCGAGGCCCACGCAGAGCAAGCTGCGGTTCTTTCGCGAGGCGGCGAGGAGCTTTTCCGCGAAAACGGCCATCGGGGGTATTGTACGCAACATGGCGGCATTTGGCGATGGCGGCATGGCGGCCCAGATGCACAACGCCTGCCGCGCTCGTCCGCTACGGGTGAGGCGGCGGGGCGGCGCGGTGCATTTTGTTACTATTGCTGTAAACGTATTCGCCGCGGGGTGACGCACCCGCGAAGGAAGGCGCAACCTGAACTGCCGACCCTTCCCTTGCGTGGAGGCCGCCATTGACAAGCAGGGAGAACCCCCCTAGATTGGGGTTGGCCCTTCTGTTATGGCGAGGCATTCTCCAGGAAGGGTGGCTAGTGTGAGGCGCCGTGCGCCGATCGGGCGAGGAGGGGGAGCGAGCAGGCGTATGCATAACGTTGTCTTCGCCTTGCTCAGCTTTGAAGGCCCTGACCGCTACTCCCACGCGGGCGGGCTGGGCAGCCGCGTGACGGAGATGTCGCACGCGCTGGCGACACTGGGCCTGGAAACGCACCTCTTCTTCATCGGCGATCCGCATCTCCCTGGCCACGAAATCAGCAACGGGGGCAAGCTCCACCTGCACCGCTGGTGCCAGTGGATCAGCGCCCATCACCCCAGCGGCGTCTATGACGGCGAAGAGGGGAAGCTGACCGATTGGAACCTCTCTATCCCCCGCTGGCTGGAGTCAGACCTCATCGGCCAGGCGCTGGAGCGGGGCAAGCATGTGGTGGTGATCGGGGAAGAGTGGCACACCGCGGGCACGCTGACCAACATCCATGAGATGCTGGTGCGGCGCGGCTGGCGGGACCGCGTCCACCTGCTGTGGAACGCCAACAACACCTTCTCCTTCCATCGCGTGGACTGGGAGCGCCTGCGGAAAGCGGCCACGTGCATGACGGTGAGCCGCTATATGAAGCACGTCATGTGGCGCTACGGCGTGGACGCGCGAGTGATCCCCAACGGCATCTCGTCAAGCTGGCTGACGCTGCCGGACGCGCAGCAACTTGCCGGCCTCGCCGCGCTCTTTGCCGGGCGCGTGGCGCTGGCGAAGCTGGCTCGCTGGGACCCGGACAAGCGCTGGGACATGGCGGTGGACGCCGTGGCCGACATGAAGCGCGCGGGCCTGCGTCCGTTGTTCATCGGCCGCGGCGGCCGCGAGCCGCACGGCAAGGACGTCCTGGCGGGCGCCGCGCGCCAGGGCCTCACCGTGACACACACACACATCCACGGCGGTGACCTCCCCGCGCTCACAGCGGCGCTGCGGGAAGTTATCGCAGCGGACATGATCATGCTGGAAACGCACCTCACGCAGGAGCAGCGCCAGGGACTGTACCACACCGCGAACGCCGTGCTCGCCAACAGCGGCATCGAGCCGTTCGGCCTAGTGGGCCTGGAGGCGATGGCATCCGGCGGCATTGCCCTGGTGGGGTCAACGGGGGAGGACTACGCCACCCACGGACACGACGCCATCTCCGTGCAGACCGCCATTCCGCAAGAGATCGTACGGCGGGTAGCCGCGCTGCACCGTGATCGTGAGGCGGCGCGCAAGCTGCGGGCGCAGGCCCGTCGCACTGCCGAGCTGTACACATGGGAGGCTGTGCTCCGTCGCGTACTGCTCCCCTTCCTGGAGGAGCTCGGCGTACCCATCACGCCGGACGCTCCTCCGCCGCGCGCGCCTGAACCCGCGAAAGATTCGCCCAGCGGCAATGGCCGCCGCCCCGCCCCAATGCAAGGAACCCCCGCTACGCAGCAGTGATCCCGCCGCAGGATGGGCGCTGGCAAGCCTGCGCTGCACTAGGAGTGCGCTACATGGCCGATGCCTTGGTGACGGAGAAGGGAGAGCACGTGCGCCGCATTGCCTACGAGCTATGGGAAAGCTCGGGGCGGCCCGCCGGATGCGACCTGGAGCACTGGCTCCGCGCCGAAGCGATGTGGCAGGCCAGCCAGACTCCCGCGGCAGCACCGCAGGCGGCGTCAGCCGGCAAACCCCGCTCTTCCGCCCCCGCCACGCCACCCAAGGAGGCGAAGAAACGCGGCCCCTACAAGCCCTTCTGATCTGGGCCGGCGCGGCAGCGGCCTCAGCTCACGCGGGGGCCGGATAACTAATCATGCCGCAGCCTCAGCCTGCGCTGCTGGACGGTATGCCTGACCCGCGTACTGCGTCACCATGCGATGTGCGTTGAAGTACGCCCCATTGATGGCGATGCTGCTGCGCATCATGCGGGCAAAGTCCGTGACATGATGGTAATAGGCGGGCAGCACGGCATGCTCCAACTTGTGATAGAGCGAGGCCGCGTCTCCCGCGCCGCCATCGTCCTCGGCCACGGGGCCGCCGATGGCCCATCCCGTGACGCCCTCCACGTGCCCTTCCACCCACCAGCCGTCGAGCACGCTGAGGTTGGGCACCCCGTTGAGCGCGGCCTTCATGCCGCTGGTACCGGAGGCCTCCAGGGGGCGCTGCGGCGTGTTGAGCCATATATCAACGCCTGACACCAGCAGCTTCGCCAGAGCGATATCGTACTCTTCCAAATAGACCACGCGCGGGTTGGCACCCGCCTGCTCCGCGGCGCGATGCACCTTGCGGATGAGTTCCTTCCCTCCGCCGTCATGCGGGTGCGCCTTGCCGCCGTACAGGATCTGCACCGGCCCCTCCTCCCGCGCGATGCGGAAGAGCCGATCCATGTCCTGGAACAGCAGGTCGGCGCGTTTGTACGGCGTGGAGCGCCGCGCAAACCCCAGGACGATGGCGTTAGGGTCCATGGCGATGCCGCTGCGCCGCTGCACTTCCGCCAGCAGCGCCTGCTTCGCTTCGCCGTGCGCTCCCACGAGTTCTTCCAGCGGGATGCGGGATGCAGTGCGCAGCGCCTGGTTATCGCGGCGCCAGCCGGGGACGTGGCGGTCGAGCACGCGCTGCATCGCCGGAGCGACCCACGTGGCCCCGTGCACCCCGTTGGTGACGTAGGCGATGTGGTGATCGGGGAACATCGCCTGGGCCACGTCCTGGTGCCGCTGCGAGACGCCGTTCACGAAGCGTGAGAAAAACAGACCCAGCGCTGTCATGTTCAGCACACCCTCAGTGGATGCGCCGGTCGCCTCCAGCGTCCTAGTGCGAGCCTCGCCCAGCACCTGGCGCACCAGCGCCCAGGGAAAGCGGTCGTGGCCCGCGGGAATAGGCGTATGCGTGGTGAACACGCACTTGGCCCGCACCTGCGCCGCCACGCCGGCTGCCGGAGCGCTGCCAGGGGCCACGCCCGCCGCCTCCAGGAGCGCCAGCGCCAGCAAGGAAGAATGCCCCTCGTTCATATGATAGGTTTGCAGCGCGGTGTAGCCCATCGCCCGCAGCAGCATCGCCCCGCCAATCCCCAGCACCGCCTCCTGGCACAGGCGAGTGTGCTGGTCGCCGCCGTAGAGCATGTCGGTGATAGAGCGGTCGAACGGGCTGTTGGCGGGATCGGACGTGTCGAGAAAATAGGCGGGGACGGTTGCGCCGCCTGCGCCAGTGACCGTGGCCCGCCACGCCCGCACGCGCACCGGCCTGCCCTCGATCTCCACCGTCACCTGCTGCGCCACCGGCTCCAACACTCGCTCCGGCGACCACGCGTACGGCGACTCCGTCTGGTTGCCCGATGCGTCCAGGTGCTGGCGGAAGTAGCCCTTGCGATGCACCAACGTCATCGCCACCATAGACACGCCCAGATCGGCGGCGGCGCGCAGCGTATCGCCCGCGAGGATGCCCAAGCCGCCGGAGTAGGTGGGCATGGCGGCATCCAGCCCAATCTCCATGGAGAAATAGGCGATGGTCTGGGGTTGGGAGGAGCCAGTTGGGCTCCAGTTCAAACTCATGCCGTCACACCTACACTCTTGCGGCACCGTGCGCCTGCTCTCCCACCATGATACCTGCTGCCCGCCTCCCAGGGAACCAGGGCTGCACCCAATGCACGCGCTCCGGAACTGCTCTCGCCCGCATGCCTCGCCGCTCCCGTCGAAATTGACCCCTACAGAAGCGCCGTGGTACACTCAGTGCGATTTTCTTCAGGTGTAGCACGAGTGTCCCACCTCAGATTCATCACCGCAGGCGAGTCCCACGGCAAAGGCCTTACCGTCATCATGGAAGGCCTCCCTGCGGGGCTGCCGCTCTCTGAGCAGTACATCGCCGTAGACCTGGCGCGGCGGCAGAAGGGCCACGGCCGCGGCGGGCGCATGAAGATCGAAAAGGACTTCGCGGAGATCACCGCGGGCGTGCGCCACGGCAAGACGCTGGGCAGCCCCATCGCTCTGTGGGTGCGCAACCTGGACTGGGAGAACTGGCAGGTGCCCATGAGCGTGGCGCCGGTGGAGACGCCCGGCAACCGCATCACCCGCCTGCGCCCCGGCCACGCCGACCTGGCGGGCGTGGTGAAGTATCAACAGGATGACGTGCGCAATATCCTGGAACGCGCCAGCGCCCGCGAGACCGCGGCTCGCGTGGCCGCCGGCGGCGTGGCGCGGCGATTTCTCGAGGAGTTCAGCGTGGTTATCCGCGCACACTCCGTGTCCATAGGCGACGTCATCGCCCACCCAACCGGCCCCATTGACTGGCAGCGCGTGGAGGACTCCCCCGTGCGCTGCGCCGACCCCGAAGCCGAGCCTCGCATGATCGCGGCGATTGATGCGGCCAAGGAGGCCAAGGACACCCTCGGCGGGGTGTTCGAGGTGATCGCCACAGGAGTGCCTATAGGGCTGGGCAGCCATATCCAGTGGGACGCCAAGCTGGACGGCAAGATCGCCCAGGCGATGATGAGCATCCACGCCGTCAAGGGTGTAGAGATCGGCATGGGCTTCGCCCAGACGCCGATGCCCGGCTCCCAGGTCCACGATATTATCGAGCCGTGGGCCGGCGGCGGCCCCAAGTGGCGGCGGCGCAGCAACAATGCCGGCGGCCTGGAAGGCGGCATGACCACCGGCCAGCCCGTCACCGTGCGCGTGGCGATCAAACCCATCTCCACCCTGGCGAAACCGCTGCCCTCCGTTGACCTAGACACCGGCGAACTGGTGCAGGCGCACTACGAACGCAGCGACGTCTGCCAGGTGCCCCCCGCGTGCGTCATCGGCGAGGCGATGCTGGCGCTGGTGCTAGCGGGCGCGTTCCTGGAAAAGTTCGGCGGCGACCATCTCGGCGAGACGCGGCGCAACTACGAGGGATACCTGCGGCAGAGCGGGCAGACGCCGGGATAGCCCCCAGCCGCCGGAGCACAAATGTCCGCGCCCAACCTCATCCTCATCGGCTTCTCCTACACCGGCAAATCGCGCGCGGGGGAGACCTGCGCCGCTAAGCTGGGCTGGCGGCTGATCGATACCGACGAGCTTATCAAGCAGCAGGCGGGGGAGACGATCTCCGCGATCTTCGAGCGCCAGGGCGAGTCCTACTTCCGCAACCTGGAAAGCGGCGCGCTGCGGGAGGCCTGCCTGGAGCGCAACGCCGTGATCGCCACCGGCGGCGGCGCGGTGATCGACCCCGGCAACCGCGCGCTGCTGCACTCCTGCGGCGTGGTCGTCTGCCTGGAGGCGCGTCCGGAGACGATCCTGCAACGCTTGGAGCAGGAGCAGTCGCTGCGGGGCGCGTCGGAGACGGTGCGCCCGTTGCTGAACACCCCCGACCCGCTCACCCGCATCCGCGCACTCAAGGAGCACCGCCAGGTGTTCTATGCCACCGCCGATTGGACGGTGCATACGGACTGGCTCATCCCGGCTCGGGTAGCGCTGGAGGTGATGCGCGGCTATAAGACCGTTGCGAAGGCAAAGGATAAGCAAGAGCGCCGCAGGCAGCCATGACATTCCCACACGCCGGCTACACCGTCACCACCAACACCGCGTCCTACCCCGGCTACGTCAGCTGGGGCATCCTCGATGACCTCGGCCCCCGCATGCGGGAGGTGGGTCTCTCCGGCACGGCCTACATCATCGCCGACCGTCCCGTCTTCTCCCTCTACGGCCGCAAGGCGCTGGCATCGCTGAAAGCCGCAGGGTTCGCCGTAGACCATCACTTCCTCCAGCCGGGGGAAGCGACAAAATCGCTGGCGACGGCGGAGCAGGCGTACGCCTGGCTGGCGGCGCGCCGCGCCGAACGCGGCCACACCATCGTGGCGCTGGGCGGCGGCGTCGCGGGCGACCTCGCGGGGTTCGTCGCCGCCACCTATTTGCGCGGCATCCCCTTCGTCCAGGTCCCCACGACGCTCCTGGCGATGGTGGACGCATCCATCGGCGGCAAGGTCGCGGTGAACCTGCCCGCGGGGAAAAACCTCGTCGGCGCGTTCTACCAGCCGCGCCTGGTGCTGGCGGACGTGCAGACGCTGACGACGCTGCCGCCGCGGGAGGTCGCCGCGGGCTGGGCCGAGGTCGTCAAGCACGCCCTCATCATGGACCGCGATCTCTTCGATTTCATGGAGAGGCACGCCGCTGCGCTCACGGCGCTTGACCGCGCCCTGGCCACGGAGGCGATCAAGCGCAGCGCGGCGATCAAGGCGCGCGTGGTGAGCCAGGACGAGCGCGAGACAGGGGGCGTGCGCACGCTGCTCAACTACGGCCACACTGTGGGCCACGCCCTGGAAGCGGCGCTGGAATACGCCGGCCTGCTGCACGGGGAAGCCGTGAGCATCGGCATGATGGCCGCGGGGCATATCTCGTGGCGACTGGGCATGCTGCGCCCCGAAGAGCTGGCGCGGCAGCGGGCTATCCTCGAAGCGTTCCGCCTGCCCGTGCACGCGCCCCCTGGGGTAGACTCCGCCACCGTGCGCCAGGCGATGTCGCTCGATAAGAAAGTGGAAGGCAAGCGCATCCGCTGGGTGCTGCTCGATGGCATCGGCCGCGCCGTCAGCCGCACCGACGTGCCCGACGCCGTGGTGGACGAGGCGCTGCGGTCGGTGGGGGCGTAACGCGGCGGCCTATGACTGAACAGGCGACGTCTCCCCCACCCATCCGCTTCAAATACGTCCGCTTTTTCATCGGCTGGCTCATCACCGGCATCATCGCCGGCGGCGTCCTCGGCCTCATCTTCCACGATCTCATTACCTGGCCTATTATCGGCCTCGGCGCAGGCCTCTCGCTGTGGTTCGTGCACCAGCTTTCGCACGCCATCGGCAACGCCCGCCGCGCCAGCCCGCCGCCACGCGAGTAGCCATGCTCACGTTCCGCCTGGAGAAAACGTCCGGCACGGCCCGCGCGGGCCTCATGGCCACGGGCCACGGTGATGTCCCCACGCCCGCGTTCATGCCCGTGGGCACGCAGGCCACGGTGAAAGCCCTCTCCCCCGGCGACCTGCGCGACATCGGCGCGCGCATCATCCTCTCCAACACCTACCACCTCTCGCTGCGCCCCGGCGCGGAGCTGATCCAGCGCCACGGCGGCCTGCACCGCTTCATGCGCTGGGACGGCCCCCTCCTCACCGACAGCGGCGGTTTTCAAGTGTTCAGCCTGGGCCACATGCGCAAGCTTACCGACGACGGCGTAACCTTCCGCTCCCACCTGGACGGCTCGGAGCACACCTTCACGCCGGAGCGCGCGGTGCTGTTGCAAGAGCAACTAGGCAGCGATATCGCCATGGCGTTCGACCATTGCCCCGCCTACGGCGAGCCGGAGGCCAAGGTGCGCGAGGCCACGGAGCGGACGCACCGCTGGGCGGAGCGCTGCTTGCGGGCGCAAGCAAGCAAAGACCAGGCGCTCTTCGGCATCGTGCAGGGCGGGTGGTCCGCCGAGCTGCGCCGCTTTTCGGCGGAGACGATCGCGGGCATGGGCTTCCCTGGCATCGCCATCGGCGGCGTGTCCGTGGGCGAGCCTCGCGCCCTGGCCTACGCCGCCGTGGAGCACACCGTCCCCTTTCTGCCCAGCGACAGGCCCCGCTACCTGATGGGCGTCGGCTCCCCCGAAGACCTGGTGCGGAATATCGCGGCGGGCATAGACCTCTTCGATTGCGCCCTGCCCACCCGCGCCGCCCGCAACGGATCGCTGTTCACCCGCACGGGCCGCGTCAACCTGCGCAACGCCGCCTTCCGCGACGCCGACCGCCCCTTCGACCCCGCCTGCGACTGCTCCACCTGCCACGGCTACAGCGCCGCCTACCTCCACCACCTCCTCCGCGCCGATGAGCTGCTCTACTACCGCCTGGCGACCATCCACAACCTGCGCTTCATCCTGCGGCTCATGGAAGACGCCCGCGCCGCAATTATTGGGGAGACGTTCCCCACCTTTGCTGAAGGCTTCCTCACCGGCTACCGCTCCACGGACGAAGAGACGCGCCTGGTGCAGAAGGAACGCTGGCTGGAGCGGCGGCGGGAGCGTGGGGAGCCCAATGATACTTGACGGCCCATGTCAAGGGAAGTTATGCTTGCCTTGAGAACGAAGGTTCTACTAGGTCGCAGGCAACCAGCGCCTACCGCCAACAGAAGCGCCGTCGCGCCGGGGCGTTACGCCGCGCCGCCCGCCACGGCGGGCACGATGCTGATCTCGTCCCCGTCCTTGATCGCCGTCTGCATCCCCTGCAGAAAGCGCACGTCCTCGCCGTTGAGATAGATGTTGACGAAGCGATGCAGCTCGCCCGTGCCGTCAATGATACGGGCCTTGATCCCCGGGTACTGCGTCTCCAGGTCGGTGAGGTTCTCCGCCAGCGTGACGCCGCTCACGGACACGGCATCCTTGCCCGCGGTCACGCGGCGCAGGGGGGTCGGTATGCGTACTGTCGCTGCCATCATGCGTTCCTCCGAACAGCTCCGATATTGTCGCAAGATACCAATGAGATGCAGCGGCCGGGCCTGGGGTTCCTACCCTTCCACCACGTCGCCGCTCACGGGGTCCACGCGGACGCCCTTTTCGCGCACCCAGTCCAGGCCGCGCTTGATGTCGCGCTGCGTGCCTTCCAGCTCCAGCACCACCCAGCCCTGCGTATCGTCCACATCGGCGCGGCGGATATTCGTCACCACGTGAAAATCCACGCCGAGCTTATAGATCACCGGCTCTTGCACCAGCTTGGGCGGGAAGGTGAACTTGACCTTTTGCTTCATCGCATCTGCCTCCGCTCCGTCAGGCGTGCCCGTGTGCTGCAAGCGCGTGCCGGAAGCTCGCCAGCGTCGGCTGCACCGGCCACGTTTTCACCGAGTCCTCTACCACTTCTTGCGTCTTCAGCCCGTTGCCGGTGATGTAGGCCACCGTCAGATCGTGCTTGCCGATGGCCCCCGACTGCGCCAGCTTGCGCAAGCCCGATATTACCACGCCCGCCGCCGTCTCCGCGAAGATGCCCTCTGTCCGCGCCAGGAGATGGATGCCCTCGATCACCTCAGGGTCGGTGACCGCCGTCGCCGTGCCGTGAGACTCCTTGAGCACCTTCAGCGCGTAGTAGCCGTCCGCGGGGTTGCCGATGGCCAGCGACTTGGCGATGGTGTTGGGCTTCACCGGCTTCACGCTCATCACACCTTCCGCATGCGCCGTCACCACCGGCGAGCAGCCCAGCGGCTGCACCATGTGCATGCGCGTCTTCACCTCGGAAATCAGGCCCAGGTCCTTGAACTCGTTCATCCCCTTCCACACCTTGGTGAGCAGCGAGCCGGAGGCCACGGGGACGATGGCATGGTCCGGCGCGCGCCAGCCCAATTGCTCCACGACCTCATAGCCCAGCGTCTTGCTCCCCTCGGCGTAGTAGGGGCGAATGTTCACGTTCACGAACGCCCAGCGATAGTTGTCGGCGACCTCGCTGCACAGGCGGTTGACGTCGTCGTACGACCCGTTCACCGCAACCACGGTGGGGCCGTAGATCGCCGCGCCGACGACCTTCACCTTCTCCAGATCGGCAGGGATGAAGACGTAGGCCTTCATGCCCGCCTTTGCCGCGTGCGCCGCCACCGCGCCCGCCAGGTTGCCCGTGGAGGCGCAGGCCAGCGTATCGAACCCCATCTGCCGCGCGATGGTGGCCGCCACCGTGACCACGCGGTCCTTGAAAGAATACGTGGGGTTGACGCAATCGTTCTTGAGATACAGATTGTCCAGGCCCAGCATGCGGCCCAGGTTGTCCGCCTTGAGCAGCGGAGTGTAGCCCGCGTGCAGGTCGACCACCGGGCCATCGCCGACAGGCAAGAGGTCGCGATAGCGCCACACCGTCAGCGGGCCGGCCTCGATGCTCTTGCGGGAGATCTGCTTGCGAATGGCTTCGTAGTCGTACACGACTTCGCAGGGGCCGAAACACCATTCGCAGATGTTCATCGGCTCCAGGGGATATTCGCGGCTGCACTCGCGGCAGCGGAGTGCGGTGGCGAAAGCCATCAGCGTCTCCTCACCTTAGCCAACTCGTTCGTCCTATAGAACAGGCCCCTGCAAAAAATAAGACCGCTTCCGGCGGAAGAGGTCTTACGGCTGCGGCCTTCCGGCCCCAGCCACGTGAACTAGCACATCGAACGGGTTGCAAGCGTATCCATCAGAGAGGAATTGTAGCCCACGCGTGCTGAACCTGTCAATTTGACTGGTATGGCAAGGTAGGCAATCTTAGATTATCCGTCGTGACAACACCGTTCCACTTACCTTACTATCAAAAGCAACGTCCAAGATTCTCTGAGATAGCCTGCCCGACATTGCTGGAGGGATCTTTGCCGCTTAACACTTCGACCCGGATTGTGCTGCTTTCTACACTGCTCAGTCTCACATCGCTCATCGCCGCCTAGTGCAGCAGCAGCGACGCAACCCCTGCTCCCGTCCCAACCGCCACCGCGATCGCTACGGCGCGCCCCACTGTCGTTGCGCCTGCGGCCACCGTCGCTCCCGTCGGCACGGCGGAGCGCATCGCCTTCGAAAGCTACCGCGACGGCAACGCCGAAATCTACGTGATGCAGGCCGACGGTTCCAACGTGCGCCGGCTCACCAACACTCCCGCTACCGACCAGAATGCCTCCTGGTCGCCTGACGGCAAGAAAATCACGTTCTGGTCTAACCGCGATGGCAACATGGAGATCTACGTCATGGACGCCGACGGCGCCAACCCGGTGCGCCTCACCAACAACCCCTCCAGGGACGCCAACCCGTTCTGGTCGCCTGACGGCAAGAGCATCCTGTTCTGGTCTGGAGTGGACGGCGCTGAAGACATCTATACGATGAATCTCGATGGGTCCAACTTGAAAAAGCTCACGGACAACCCGGCGCGTGACGTGGCGGCGGACTGGTGCAATCCTCCCCGCTAGCATGACAGCCGCCCGTCTCGCCATGCGAGTGCAGTCCGGCGCGCGCAGTGCAGGGCCAGTGTCTTTCCAAGCTGGTGTGCTGCGGCTGCGCGTGACCGTTCCCGCGGAAAAGGGCAATGCCACCGAGGCCGCCCTGGCGCTCACCGCCGAACTCCTCGGCGTGCCCAAGAGCCGCGTAACCTTGGTGCGCCGCGCAACGTCTCGGGAAAAGCTCATCGATATCGAAGGGCTGGCGCAGGCGCAGGTAAACCAGCGCCTAGCGAGCCGAGTTGAGGACAAGCCCGCCGGCTAGCTGCAACACCACGATCGCCACCATCGGTGACAGGTCGAACATGCCGATCTTCGGCAGGATGGCGCGGAAGGGCGCGAGTATCGGCTCGGTGATACGAAAGAGAGCCTGCGCCAGCGAGTTGCCCGGGGACATGGGAAACCAGGTGAGCAGCGACCGCGCCAGAATGGCGAAGGTGAATACCTGGAGGGTGGCGTAGACAAGCTGCGCTACAGACGAATTCATGCGTTTTTCTCCCCGCCCAACGCCCTGGCCTTGTCATAGGCTGCGGCGGCGGCATTGATGATGGCGCTGCGGAAACCTTCTTCCTCCAGCACCAGCAGCGCCTCCGCCGTGGTGCCGCCGGGAGACGTGACCCGCTCGCGCAGCGTGGCGGGGGCGATGCCCGTCTCCAGCGCCATGCGCCCGCTGCCCGCCACCGTGTGCAGCGCCAGCTTGAGGGCGTGGTCGCGGCTCATGCCCAGGTACACGCCAGCCTCCGTCAGCGCTTCGATGAACAGGAACACGTACGCCGGCCCGCTGCCGGAAAGCGCCGTGGCGATGTCAATCATCTTCTCGTCGGCAACGGCGATCTGCTCGCCGAGCGCGGCGAGAATGCCGGCCGCCGCCTCTTTCTGCGCGATGGTGACTTGCGGCGTCGCCGTCCACGCCGTGATGCCCGCGCCGATCTGCCCCGGCGTGTTGGGCATCGCCCGCACGATGCGATTGTGCCCCAGGCCCGTGGTGATGGTGCGCACCGTGGCTCCGGCAACGATAGACAGCACAAGCTGGCTGGGCTTCAGCTTGCCGCGCAGGCCGGCGAGGACCTCAGCGAGGTGCTGCGGCTTGACGGCCAGCACCACCACCTGCGCCCCGGCGACGGCGGCGGCGTTGTCAGCCGTGGCCTTCACACGTAGTTGCTTATGCAACTGCTCGCGCCGCGCCGCCAGCACCTCACCAACGACGATGTCGCCCGGTGCGGCGACGCGCTGGCGCAGGACGCCGGCGAGGATCGCCTCCGCCATCACCCCGCCGCCGATGCACGCAAGTTTCATACTTCTCCTCCTCCACTTCAGGCGTTAAAGATCGCCCTGCCGATGCGCACCATCGTCGCGCCTTCGGCGATCGCCGCCTCGAAATCGTTGGTCATACCCATGGACAGCTCTCGCAGCCCCTCAGCGTACGCAAGCTTATGCAACCGTCGGAACACCAGCCGTGCCGCTTCAGGGTCGCCGGCGAGAGGAGCTATTGTCATCAACCCCCGTATGTCCAGATTACGGCAGCTGCGCAACTGATCCATCGCCGCGGGCAGCGCTTCCGGGGAAAACCCCTGCTTAGCCGCCTCGCCGGCGACGTTCACTTCCAGAAAGACCGGCACTCGCCGTGGCGCGCACCGGTCGAGAAACTCGCCGAGGCGCACCGAATCTACACTGTGCAGTATAGCAAAGCGCTCCATAACGGCCTTGGCCTTGTTCGTCTGGAGATGGCCCACCATGTGCCAGGTAATGTTCCCGGCAAGATCGGCCAGCGCCTTCATCTTGCGCTGCGCCTCCTGGAGGCGGTTCTCCCCAATGTGCCGCACGCCGGCGGCTGCCGCCTCACGCGCCCCCGCGGCGTCGGTGGTCTTAGCGATCGCCACCAGCGTCACTGACGCCGCATCGCGCCCGGCGCGCGCCGCGGCAACGGCGATGCGCTCCTGCACCGCGAGTACGTTTTCCCTGATGGACATGACCCCATAGTACCGCAGCTTCGCATTGCGCGGGTACACAGATGAGGGTACGATGGGAAGGTTGCCAACGCCCCTGTAGCTCAGCGGATAGAGTACCGGCCTCCGAAGCCGGTGGCGAGAGTTCGAGTCTCTCCGGGGGCACCACCTGCGGGCGTCTGCTCTGCCCGCGCATCCTCTGCCTCATGCTATGATTATCTCTGTCGTCTATCTTTCGGCTGGCGGAGCGGCCGGCGCCGGCGCACCCCTGGGCCGGCGTTGACCTGCACCGGGGCGAAGTGCCCCGCCGCGCCCGCGTACGCCAGGCCGAAGACCTCTGCGAAGAAGCGGGCGGCGGCGTCCTTATCGTGAGCGGGGACGATGGTGTGATCAAGAATCATAGCCTTGCACACACCCGCGCGGTCAGTCGTCGAGCCCGTCCCAGCCGCGCTGGGAGACGTCATACATCACGCCGTCAGGGCCGGTGTACTTGAAGTCGGCGTTGGGTATCCCGATGCCGGCGTCAATATCCTGGCGGGCGCGGCCTTCGTGCGCCGTGATCTTGCGCGCGGCGTCGCCAGCGTCGTCCACGTGAAAGCCGATGTGGTGCAGACCGGCGAAAGCCGTGCCGAACTCGGCGCCGGCGGCCTAGTCAGTATCGAACCGGAGAATTGCCAGATTGATGGCGCCATCGGAGAGAATGTAGCCGGAGTAGCCCTTGCCCTTGGACTCGCGCACCAGTCGCAGGCCGAACACCTGGCGATAGAACGCCGCCGTGGCATCAGGGTCCTTGGTGGCGATGGCGATATGGCGGATGCGGGCCATGAGACGCCTCCTGGGCCGCGTTACGCTGGCCGTTTCTTGCTCTGCTCCAGTATCTCCGACCCGCGCTCGCGGATGCCGCTCTGGACGTTGAACCACTTGCCCGCGAGCTGCGCCCAGCGCAGCGCCTGGTCGCGGGACATGTCCATGTTGCGATCAATATGCGCCAGGGTGAGACGCACGCCGTCCGGCTTCATGCCCGCGATAGCGCGGGCCATCACCAGCGCCTCCGCCATGAGCTTGTCCGGAGGATGCACGGCATTGGCGAAGCCGATCCGGTGCGCCTCTTCTCCGCCGATGACCTTGCCGGTGAGGATCAGTTCCTTGGCTTTGGCTGGGCCGACGAGCCGCGACCAGCGCGTGCTCGCGCCCCAGCCGCCGGTGCCGGTGCCGAGGTTCTTGAGATGCCAATCGCTGATCTGGGCCGTGGCGGAGACCAGGCGCAGATCGCAGGCCATGGCGATCTCGGCGGCGCCGGTGGTGCATACGCCGTCAATGACAGCGATGGAGGGTTTCAACAAATCGTCTATGGCGTTGGTGAGGTCGAGGCCCAAGCCAGGAGGAATGGCGAAACCTTCGGCGGAGGCCTTGAGGTCCACGCCGGCGCTGAAGCAGGGACGCCCATCCGCACGCGCCGCGCCGGTGAGGAGGAACACGCGGATAGCATCGTCCTGCTCCATCGCCTGGATGGCGTGCATCAACTCCACAAGCAACGGCCCGTGCAGCGCATTCAACCGCTCCGGCCGGTTCAGCGTAACCACGGCGATGTGCGGCTCCGGCGTCTCATACCGGATGTGCTGGTAGGACATCAGGGGCGCGGCTCCTGGTATACCTCTTTGACGACGCGTGCGGCGTTGACCGCCGTGGGCCAGCCTGCGTAGAAGGCCATGTGGAGAATGATCTCGCGGATCTCGTCCTTGGTCACGCCGTTGGCCAGGGCGCGGCGAACGTGAGGCCGGATCTGCTCGGTGCGGTAGAGCGCAGTGAGCGCGGCGAGGGTGATGAGGGAGCGATCGCGCTTGGAAAGGCCGGGCCGCTCCCATATCTTGCCGAAAAGCAGATCGCGCGTGAGTTCGCCAAGCTCAGGGACTACATCACTAAAAGAGTTCGTTTCCGGCGGCTGGGTCATAGCGCCTCCCTGTTCTCGCGCCCGGGCGCTCGCTATTTGGGGACAGATGTAGGGTGATACAGCGTGTAGAACTCGATGGAGCTCTCCTCTTGAAGCTCGCGCAGTTCCGCGCCGTACTTCGAGGTTTCCTCCGGTATCTTGTTGCCTGGCCGCATTGGCGACTCGATCTTCTCGGCGATCCAGTCTATGTAGACGGTGTTGGCGGGGCCGGGCACCGTACCGCCGCTGGTGTACACGCGAATGGGCGATCGCTGGCCGGCGTCAACGTACGCGCCGCCGATCTTGATGAGCAGGTCGGCTACCTGGCGAGCCTTGCCGGGCTTGGTCTTGATGACGCGTCGAATGAGGTACATGAGGTGGTTTTCTCCTGTGCGATGTGAGCAGTCGTGCTGCTGGCGCAGATGATAGCGCAGTTGCGGCGCGGGCGCATCCAGCGGCCGGAAGCGGTGAACAACGAAGGCGCGCTGGCCTACATCGTTGAACCCGTTGCCCATCCACCCTGGGAGAGGTCGAAGAGCACGCCTGCGGGGTCGGTGTACTTGAACTCGCCGCCACCGCCGCCTGCCTTGGCGTGTCCGACGCCGAATGCCGCATCAATATCGCTGCGCACGTGGCCGCCCGCACTGGTGACTTTCTTCGATGACGCTTCCAGGTCGTCCACATGGAAGCCAATGTGGTGCAGGCCGGAGTAGCCCGCGCCCAACTCCTTGCCCGCGGCGGCATCGCTGCTGAACTTCAGGATCGCCACGTTGATGTAGCCATCGGACAAGATGTAGCCCCAGTGCGTGGGGCGCTCCGTCTTGCGGACAAGCCGCAGGCCAAAGACGTCCATGTAGAACTTCTTGGCCGTCTCCGGGTCCTGGCTAGAGATTGCGATATGCCGGATCTTCGCCATGCCACACCTCCTGGTGCCCTCGTGCCCTACCGTGCCTTGGATCTCACGCTTTCCATATATTCGAGGCGCCTAGGCCTTCAAGCAACGCCACGTCCAGCGTGGCCACCGCAGGTTTGTACATTGTACCAGCAGCCGGTACAGCATCAGCCGCTTCAAAAAGAACATAGATTGCGCCTAGATGCAGCGGGTGCTACTATCCCGTCGCAGCATCGCAGTATGGCGCGCCGCATGACGGCCTGACGCACCCTGCCGGGCGATAGCAGGTCAGGACAGAGTGGCGGTAGTCTAGGTGCGCCGCCTGTAGCTGTCAAGAAAAGAGTCTCACTGTGGCACAACTAATGCCCTCTCCGTATCCCGTCTCTGTACGCGGCAAGTTGGACGAACCGCTCAATCTCTGGCTGGTTCTCGTCAAATGGTTGCTGCTTCTGCCGCACTACGTCCTGCTCGCTATCCTTGCAGTCGCAAGCGTCCTGGCGACGCTGTTCGCGCTCGTCGCCATCGTAGCCACGGGCAAGTACCCGCGTGGCATCTTCGATTTCAACACCGGCGTGCTGCGCTGGGCGTGGCGTGAAGGTTTTTATGGCTACATGGCGCTTGGCACGGACAAGTACCCGCCGTTCACGTTGGACGATGCGCCGGACTATCCCGCTGGCCTTTCCCTC